>NZ_JZWY01000886.1:0-5382 GCF_000966955.1 Streptomyces sp. NRRL S-495 | reverse complement strand
GCCTTGAGGTGGCCGTCGCCGCCGGGGCCGGGCCCGCCGTTCCCGGCGGTGTGCTGGTCAGCGGAGTCGCGGGGCGGAGGGGATCCGGCCCGGGTGGTGGTGTCCGCACTCATCGTGAGGGTGCCTGTGCCTTTCCGGCGCGGCCCGACCCTCGGCTCGATCACCGGAGGGTGGGGGACGGATCCGCGCATTGCGGTGCAACCTAACCTCTACCTCCGGGTATCGGAACAAGGTACCGGGAACTGTTCGCTCAGCGGACGAAAAAGCCCAGGTCAGGGCGGGTGAAGTGGTGCCCCGGAAAGCTCAGATCTGACGCAGCGCCAGCAACTCGGGGCCCTCCCGGGGGGTTTGTCGGGCGGCCGTACATACTGGCGGCGTGATGATCGTCCTCGTGGTGCTCGGCGTCCTCCTCGTGCTCGCCCTGCTGACCCTCGTCCACTGGTACCTCTGGCGCCGGCTGGTGCGCGACGTCTCGGCACCCGGCGGCCGCTGGCGCCGGACCGGCACGGTGCTCGCCTTCGTCCTGCCGCTGCTCTCGGTGGGGGCGCTGGTCGGCGGGCGGGCGTTCCCGATAGCGGTCGAGCGCTGGTTCGCCTGGCCCGGCTACCTCTGGCTCGCGGTGCTGCTGTACCTGCTGCTCGGGCTCGCCGTCGGGGAGCTGGTCCGGCCGCTGCTGCTCCGCCTGCCGTCCCGGGCGGCGCGGGCGCGGGCGGCGGTTCCGGACGCTCGCGCGGCGGACGTGCCGACGTCGGACGAGCCCGCGTCGGACGTGCCGACGTCGGACGAGCCCGCGTCGGACGTGCCCGCTGCCCCGGCTGCCACCCCCGCCGCGCCCTCGCCGGAACGGCGGCTGTTCGTCGCCCGGGCGGTCGCGATCGGGGCCTCCGGCGCGGCGGCGGCCGTGGTCGGCACCGGCATGTACGGGGTGCTGCGCGGGCCGAGGCTCAAGCAGGTGACCGTCCCGCTAGCCAAGCTGCCGGCCGCCGCGCACGGCTACCGGATCGCGGTGGTCAGCGACATCCATCTCGGCCCGATCCTCGGCCGCGCCCACACCCAGCGGATCGTCGACACCATCAACGCCGCGAAGCCCGACCTGATCACGATCGTGGGCGACCTGGTCGACGGCACGGTCCCCGAGCTCGGACGGGACGCCGAGCCGCTGGCGCAGCTGCGGGCCCGCGACGGGGCCTACTTCGTCACCGGCAACCACGAGTACTTCTCCGGCGCGGCGCCCTGGGTGGACTTCGTCCGCGAGCTGGGCGTCCACCCGCTGCAGAACGCCCGGGTCGAGCTCGGCGGCTTCGACCTGGCCGGGGTCAACGACATCGCCGGGGAGCGCGAGGGCGACGGCCCCGACTTCGGCCGGGCGCTCGGGGACCGCGACCCGGCCCGCACCGCCGTCCTGCTCTCGCACCAGCCGGTCACCATCCACGACGCGGTCCGGCACGGCGTCGACCTCCAGCTGTCCGGGCACACCCACGGCGGGCAGCTCTGGCCGGGCAACTTCGTGGCGGAACTGGCCAACCCGACCGTCGCGGGCCTGGAGCGGTACGGCGACACCCAGCTCTACGTCACCCGCGGCGCCGGCGCCTGGGGCCCGCCCGTACGGGTCGGCGCCCCGTCCGACATCACCATCGTCACGCTCGCCTCGCTCCGGGCCTGAGCGTCGGCCCTGGCCTGAGCGTCGGCTCGGGCGTCGGCCCGGCATCGGGCCGAGCGGCGGGCGGGTTCAGGCCTCGGTGACGTCGAGGAGGACGACCCGGCGGCCGTCCGGGCGGCGGTGGAGCCGGGCGTCCAGGAGGGCCGGGATGTCGCTCTCCCGGGAGTGGCCCGGGACGAGGGTGACCTCCGCGAGCCGTACGCCCGGGCTGCCGGCCAGGGCGTAGCGGACCCGGTACGTCGTGGTGTCCGGCGGCGGGGGCGGGTCGATGTCGCGCACGGTGCGTTCACCTCCGTTCCGCCGTCCATTGTCCGCCGGTCGACGGCAGGTGGCCGATCGGGGCGAACCCGGGCAGAGTGGGAATCTCCGGGGCCGGGCGCCCCGGCCGGCGCGACCCCGCGCGTGAACCACGGCGTGAACCACCGGGACGGCTCCGGGCAGGCTCCGGGAATGCTCCGGGAAGGAGCGACCCCATGCAGACCACCTGGAAGGGGACGATCAGCTTCGGCCTGGTCTCCATCCCCGTCCACCTGTACTCCGCCACCAAGGAGCACGACGTCCCGCTGCACCAGGTGCACGCCAAGGACGGCGGGCGGGTGCGGATGAAGCGGTACTGCGAGGAGGAGGAGAAGGAGGTCCCGTACGCGGAGATCGCCAAGGGCTACGAGTCCCCGGACGGCCGCACGGTCACGCTCACCGACGAGGACCTCGCCGACCTGCCGCTGCCCAGCAAGAAGATCATCGACGTGCTGGCCTTCGTCGACGAGGGCGAGATCGACCCGCTGATGTTCTCCAAGGCCTACTACGTCGGCGTCGCCGACAAGGCCGCCTCCAAGCCCTACGCGCTGCTGCGCGACGCGCTGGTGGAGTCCGGGCAGATCGCCGTCACCAAGATCGCGCTGCGCAGCCGGGAGTCCCCGGCCGTGCTCCGGGTACACGACGGCACGCTGGTGCTCCAGACCTGCATCTGGCCCGACGAGGTCCGTCCGGCGGCCGGGATCGCGCCCGAGGAGGACGTGATGGCGCGTTCGCTGATGGAGACCCTGTCCGAGGACTTCGACCTGGAGCAACTCCACGACGACTACCAGCAGGCGCTCCAGCAGGTGATCGAGGCGCGGTTGCAGGGGGTCGAAGTCCCGCACGAGGAGGAGGCGGGGGAGGCGCCGGACAACGTCATCGACCTGATGGAGGCGCTGCGGAGCAGCTTGCGGCGGGCCAAGGACGCCCATCCGGACCGGGCCCACGCCGAGGCGGAGGAGGCGGAGGCCGAGCCGGCCGAGGAGCAGCCGCCGCCGCGCAGGCGTGCCGCCGCGAAGAAGACGACGGCCACGAAGGCCACAACGGCCACGAGGGCCACAAAGACGACGGCGACAAAGACGACGGCCGCCACGAGCAAGAAGTCCACGACCGCGAAGAAGTCCGCCACCGCGCAGAAGCCCGCGAGCGGCGAGAAGAAGAGCACGGCCGCGAGGAAGAGCACGACCGCGCAGAAGAGCACGACCACCACCACGACCCGGAAGCCCGCCACTCCCCGGAAGGCCTCGTGACCTCCCCCCTCACCCCCGGAGGCGATTCCCGATGGACCTGATCACCTACAAGGCGCAGGACACCGGCCCCGACGCGCCCGCCCACCCGAGCCCGGCGCACCGGGCCTGGCACTGGCTGTGCAGTCTCTCCCCGACAGCCGTGGTCTTCCTGGTCGGCCTCTCGATCGGCCTGGGCGCCATCGGCACCCAGGCCTCGCTGACGTGGCTGATCATCTTCAGCATCGTCTGGGGCGTCACCGTGCTGGCACTGGTCGGCGTCGTCGCCCGGTGGGCCACGCCCGGCCGGGGCCGCCACCGGATGGCCACCTGACCGTCCCCTGAGGGGTTCCCGTCCCCGAGCAGCGGCTCGGTCGGACGGGAACCCCTGCGGCTCAGCCCTTGAAGAGGTTGTGGCCGACGTCGGAGGGGACGATCTCCTTGACCGGAGTGCTGCTGTCGTCGGGCACCCGGGCGCCGGGCACCGGCTCGTCGCTCTCGCGGTGCAGCAGCACCACCCCGTGCTCGCCCCAGACCTGCCGGTAGCCGTGGGCCAGCAGCAGCTCGATCCGCTCGGCCTGCTCGGCCGAGGTCTGGAACGGGAAGGTCCGGGTGTCGGAGCGGATCAGGACGTAGTCGCGTCCGCGCGGCACGCCGTCCACCAGGACCACGTCGGTGCGGCCGACCAGTCGCGGCACCACCTGGTTGTCGGCCTCCACCAGGGCGCCGTCCGGGATCTGCGCGGCGCCCCGGACCAGGGCCGTGTTGCTCGCCGAGGGGCGCCAGAATGCCGGGGTCAGCAGGCTGATCCCGCCCAGCGCCAGGCTGCTGACCAGGGAGATCGCGACCGCCGCCGTACCCAGGCCGTAGCCGGTGCGCCGGTGGAGCCCGCCCCGGGCGTGCAGGCGGCCGAGCGCCTCCAGGGTGGCGGTGAGCAGCACCGGCCACAGGAAGGCGTCGTAGTGGTGGGCGATCGACCAGTGGTTGGGGTTGTCCGACAGGACGCGTTCGGCCAGCAGCGGCAGCAGGCAGAGCGTGGTGGCGGAGCGCAGCGGCAGCAGCAGCAGGGTGCCGAACAGCCAGAGCAGCAGCAGCGGTTTGACGGTGGCGTTGGTGGCGACCTGAACGAGCAGCAGCGGGTCGCCGAGTACATTGCCGAACGCGGTCCCGGCGTCCGGGCCGAGCGGGCCGTACACCCAGTAGTAGTCGGGCTGGCCGCCCATCGCGGGGATCAGCGCGACGATGGCGAGCGCGGAGGCCAGCGGGCCGCCGATCAGCAGGCCCGCGCCGTAGGCGAGGGTGCGCCGGTCCCCGGCCCGTTCGCCCTGCCGGTCGCCGCGCGGGCGGCCGCGCCAGAGCAGGACCAGGCCGTACATGCCGACCAGCAGGCCGAGGTCCTCCTTGGTGAGGCAGAGCAGGGCGGCGGCGAGGGCGGCGGTGCCGTAGCGGCGGGCCAGGCCGCGTTCGAACATCAGCAGGGTGAGCGGGACGGCGAAGGCGACCTCGTGGAAGCCGCCCCGGCCGGCGGCGAGCAGGGGCCAGCCGAGGCCGTAGACGAGGCCGGCCAGGTCGGCGACCAGGCGTACGGTCCGCAGTCGCGCGGGGTCGGTCCCGGCCGGGTCCCCGTCGGCGGTGCCGGTCCCGGTGCTGTCGGTTCCGCTGCCGTCGGTCGGCGGAGTGAAGCAGCGGACCGCGATCCGGCGGATCAGCGGGACGCCGGCGGCGAGCAGCAGCGCCTGTCCGAGGAGCAGGGTGCGCGGGTCCTCCCAGATCCAGTAGAGCGGCGCGAGCGCGGCCAGGATCGGCGAGAAGTGGTCGCCCAGCAGGGAGAAGGCGGGCGGGAACTCGTGGTGGTAGCTCTTGACCGGCGAGATCGGCAGCCCTAAGTGCGCGTAGCCGGCCACACCCTGGTGGAAGATGCCGAGGTCGAAGCCGCCCAGCAGGACCGCCGACCACTGCTGGAGCCCGCACGCCGCGGTGACGGCGAAGCAGAGCAGCGTCAGCACGGCGGTCCGGCGGCCGGAGAGCGCGGCGGCGCCGGGCGCGGGCGGGCGCACGACGCGCGGCAGCAGCGGACGGTTCTGGCGGGTGGACGGGCTGAGCCCGGTTTCGACTGGCACGGGATCCCTGAGGTGGTCGGCGGCGGGGGCGGGGGTTGCTGGTCGGGCGGGCCGCGGGGCGGCGGGCGCCGGGTCAGCC
>NZ_JZWY01000885.1:0-9656 GCF_000966955.1 Streptomyces sp. NRRL S-495 | reverse complement strand
CCGGGAGCGGTCCGGCGCGCAGGGTCCCCCCGTAGGCGGCCGAGCGCTCGCGCATGCCGGGGATGCCGTGGCCGGAGGGCGCGGCGGCGGGGGTCGGCGGGCAGGGGCCGGTGTCGGTGACGTCCACGGTGATGGTGCCGGCCGAGCAGCGGATCCGGACCGTCGCGCGGGTGCCGGCGGGCGTGTGCTTGAGGGCGTTGGTCAAGGCTTCCTGTACCAGGCGGTAGACGGTGAGCTGGGCGGTGGCGGGCAGGTGGCCGTGGCGGCCGTGGACCTCCAGCGCGGTCGGCAGGCCGGCGGCGGACATCTGCTCGGCGAGGGCGTCCAGTTGGGCGATGCCGGGCAGCGGGTGGCGCTCCGCGTCCGGTTCGTCGGCCCGCAGGACGCCCAGCGAGCGCCGCATGTCGGTCAGCGCCTGCCGGCCGGTCTCGGAGATCTGCCGCATCGCGGCGTCGGCCCGGTCGGGCGACCGCTGCCGCGCGTAGCCGGCGGCGTCGGCGAGCGCGACCATGACGGACAGGTTGTGGGTGACGATGTCGTGCATCTCCCGGGTGATCCGCGCCCTTTCCTCGGCGACGGCCAGTCGCGCCTGCTGCTGCTGTTCCCGCTCCAGGTGCGCGGCCCGTTCCTCCACGGCCGCGAGGTAGGCGCGGGTGGTCCGCACGTTCATCCCGAGGACGGCGGCGGCCACGGTCATCGCGGTGACCGCGACGAACGGGGTGAGGAACGCGCCGTCCGGCGCCCAGCGCAGGCAGGCCAGCAGGACCCCCGCCTCCACGACGGCACCGGCGACCAGCGTGGTGCGCCGCTCCGAGTGCGCGGCCGCCGTGTAGAGGGCCACCAGCACGGCGATGTCCGCCGGGAGTTGGACATCCAGCAGCCACTGGGCGAAGGCCGCGGCCACCACGGCGCCGAACACCGCGAGCGGGGCCCGGCGGCGCCACAGCAGGGGCAGCGCGAGGGCGGCGGTGAGGGCCACGGTCAGCGCCGGTTCGCGCGGTGCGGGCGTGGTCGCGGCATTGAGGAGGAGCAGCGCGGGCAGCAGCGAGTCCCACACCGGGGGCGGCAGGCGGCGGATCCGGCGGGTGGCGGCCGCCACCGCCCGCTCCGCCCGGCTCACCCTCGGCCGGAGCCCCTTCGGCCGGTGGGCCTTGCCGGGTTCCGCGGCGGCCTCGGTCATCACACGTCCCTGTCGATCCGGTGTCGTGGCGGCCCGGGCGGGCCACCACCGGGGACCGCCGGGCCCGCCTCCGGTACGGGAACCGCACCCGGCGCGCCGGCCGGCTCGTCCCGCGGCCCTGTCACGGTAGGCCACCGGCCCGCCGGGCGCATGAGTCCACCGTCGGACGGTGCCGGGCCGGCGTACGACCGGAGGAGGAGACGGACACCGACCGGGGTCGCAACGCGGCGGCCGGTCCGGCGTGTTCGTCTGCCACCCCGGTCGCAGTGGAGAGGGTCTCGGCGCCCGCCCCCGGTCGGACCGGGCGGCGACCCGGGAGCGATGTGGCGGCGGGTGCCCGGCGCCGACGATGGCCGGGTGACCGAGATCATCACGGGACTGTTCCTGTCCCCCCTGGAAATCCTTGCCCTGCTGAGTGCCCTCGCGCTGGTGGTGGCGCGCTGGCTGCCCCCCGCGGCCCGCCCGCGCACCACCGTCGCGGCGGGGGCGGTGCTCCTCCTGTCCGTGCTCGTGCTGGCGCTGACCGGGCTCCGCTGGCAGCTGCTGCCGGTCCTGGCCGGCGCCCTCCTCGCGCTGCCGTTCGCCCTCGCTCCCCTCCTGCGGCGCCGGACCGGCCGGCCGGCGTGGCGGGCCCGCTGGTGGCTGGCGCTGCCGGGATCGCTGGCCTGCGCCGGGCTGATCGCCGCCGGACCGGTGTCCGCCTGGGCCTTCCCCGTCCCCGTGTTCCCCGAGCCCACGGGCGAGTTCGCGGTCGGCACCCGGGTGCTGCAGTGGACCGACCCGCAGCGGCCGGAGACCTTCACCCCCGATCCGGACGACCGGCGCACGGTCGTGGTCCAGCTCTGGTACCCCGCGCAGCAGAGCCCCGCCGGTACGCCGCGGGCCCAGTACCTCGGGCGCACCGAGGACGAGGCGCGCACGGTCTCCGCCGCCCTCGCCCGGGGTGTCGGCCTGCCGGGCTTCCTGGTCGACGGTGTCCCGCACGCCCGCAGCCGTTCGGTCTTCGACGCCCCGGTGGCCGGGGGCGGCGGCCGGTTCCCGGTCGTGCTGTTCTCCCCCGGGTCGGGCGGGGTGCGCACCCAGAACACCGCCTGGGCGGAGGAACTCGCCAGCCACGGCTACCTGGTGGCCGCGCTCGACCACCCGTACGACTCCGCCGCCGTGGTCCTCGCCGACGGCCGGACGGTCACCACCGCGACCTCCTCCTCCGGCGACGCGGACCAGGACGAGCAATTGGCGGCCGGCTGGACGGCGGTCCGGGCCGCCGACCTCGGCTTCGTCCTCACCCAGCTGGACGGTCTGGACCGGGCCGGGAGCGGCGACCCGCTGACCGGTCGTCTGGACACCGGCCGGGCCGCGGTGACGGGCCACTCGATGGGGGGCGCCGCCGCGCTCCAGGCGGCCCGGCAGGACCGCCGGTTCCACGCCGTCGTCGATCTGGACGGCTTCCCGCACGGCCCGGCCTCGCCCGCCCTCGACCGGCCGGCGCTCGCGCTGACCCAGGCCCTCACCGGGGCGACCGACGCGCGCTACCTCCCCCGGCTGACCGAGGCGCTCGCGGCCGGCACCGCGACGAGCTATCGGCTCACCGTTCCCGGCGCTGCGCATCTCAGCTTCATGGACGGCCCGCTGTACCTGCCGCCCGTGCCCGCGATCGTCGGCTCGCTGGGCCGCACCCGGAGCCCGCGCGTCGTCGCCGGGGCCACCCTCGCCTTCCTGGACGCCACCCTGCGCGACCGGCCCGGCGACCTGGCCGGGGCGCTGTCGGCCTACGGCAGCCTCACCGTCCGGGCCCCGGGCGGCGGGCACTGAGGGGGCGGCGCCTCCGGCCGACCTACGTGCGGCACCGCAACACAGCGGTGCCGCGCGTGCGGTTCCGCGTGCCGAGGCCCGGGCTCACCCCGCCGGAGCCGGGCGCAGCACCCGCCGCACGGCGGCGCGCAGCCACTGGTGGCCGCCGTCGGCGGCATGGCGCGGGTGCCAGGCCATGCCGATCGTCAGCGGCGGCAGTTCGAGCGGGATCTCCAGCAGCCGCAGGCCCAGCGTCTGCGCCGCGCCGGACAGCGGTGACGGCGGCTCGCCCGGCCGCGCGACCGGCACCAGGCAGACCACGTCGCCGGTGGCGGCCAGGGCCATCGCCGCCAGATGCCCGGGCAGTACGGCGCTCACCCGGCGGCTGAGCCCCTGTTCGGCGAGGGCCGCGTCCAGCGGGCCGGTGAAGCGGCCGCGGCGGCTGACCACCACGTGCTCGGCGGCCGCCAGCCGGGCCGGCGTCAGCGGCCCCTCGGCGAGCGGGTGGCCGGCCCTGACCCCGGCCGCCATCCGAAGGGTGGCCAGCTCCTCCACCAGGGTCTCCGGGTCGACGTGGTCGATCGACCCGATCTCCAGATCGATCCGGCCCTCGCGCAGCGCGGGTCCCGCCTCGGAGTCCTCGGCCAGGACCCGCAGCGAGACGCCCGGTGCCCGGCGGCGGGCCAGGGCCAGCAGGCCGGGCGCCAGGGCCGCGCCGACCAGGTCGGCGGCCTGGACGGTGAAGGTGCGCCGCAGCGCGGCGGGATCGACCTGCCCGCTCGGGGTGAGCAGCGCCTCCAGCCGGCGCACCACCGCGGCGGCCTCGTCCCGCAGTTCCTCGGCGCGGGGCGTGGGCACCATCGCCTGGCCGGCCCGCACCAGCAGCGGGTCCTGGAGCACCCGGCGCAGCCGGGCCAGGGTGCGGCTCATCGCCGCGGGGGAGGTGTGCAGCCGCGCGGCGGCGCGGGTGACGCTCTGCTCGGTCAGCAGGGCGTCCAGGGCGATCGCGAGATTGGCGTCGAGGTTCGGATCCGGGCTGCTCACCGGCATTGTTCCGTTCTGGGCAAGGATTGGATGCTGAAGTTCCCATTGTGGCAATGCGGTCGCCGTCCGCACGATGAGGGGGCACCCCTGATCCGACCGAGACCGCGAGGTTTTTCATGATCGTCATTACCGCCCCCACCGGGAACATCGGCCGTCGGCTGCTGTCCCTCCTGGTCGAGGCCGCGCCCGTGCACGGGGAGGAACTGCGGGTCGTGGTCCGCGATCCGGCCCGGCTGTCCGAGGCCGTCCGCGGCCGGGTCGAGGTGGTCACCGGCTCGCACGGCGACGCCGCGACCGTGGAGCGCGCGTTCGCCGGCGCCGACGCCGTGTTCTGGCTCGTCCCGCCGGACGCCTCGGCCGCGCCCGAGGACGGGTGGAGCGGCTTCACCCGCCCCGCCGCCCGGGCGTTCGCCGCCCAGGGCGTCGGCCGGGTCGTCGGGGTGTCGGCGCTCGGCCGCGGCACCGCGCAGGCGGCCCGGGCCGGGCTGGTCACCGCCTCCCTCGCCATGGACGACCTGATCGCCGGCTCCGGCGTCGCCTACCGCGCCCTGGCCTGCCCGTCCTTCTTCGAGAACCTGCTGGAGGAGGCCGACTCGATCCGCGCCGACGGCGTCTTCACCGACACCGTCGCCGCGGACCGCCGCGCCCCGCTGGTGGCCGTCGCCGACATCGCCGCGACGGCGGCCGGGCTGCTGCTGGACCGCTCCTGGACCGGTGTCGACAGCGTCCCGGTGCTCGGCCCCGAGGACCTCTCGCCCGAGGATCTGGCCCGGATCATGACCGAGCAGCTCGGCCGCCCGGTCCGCTACCGGCGCCAGTCGCTGGACGAGTTGCGGTCCGCCCTGCTCGGGTACGGCCTGCACCCGGCCTTCGCGGAGGGCGTCGTCGAGATGAAGCGCGCCAAGGACCAGGGCCTGGACGCGGGCGTCGGGCGCCCGCCGCGGCCGGCGGTCCCGGCCACCGGGTTCGCGCAGTGGTGCGCCGAGACCCTGAAGCCCGCCGTCCTCGCCGCCGGCACCGCCGCCATTACTGACACCACTGACACGGCTCTGGAGGCCACCGATGCCCGCTGAAGCGACCGCACCGCCCGTCACCGCGTTCATGCTGGTCAAGACCACGCCCGAGTGGCTGGGGATGAGCGTGGGCGAGCGGGTGCACGGCTTCACCACCCAGGTCCTCCCGGTGATCGAGGCCCGCGCCCGCGGTGTCCGTTCCCGCTTCTACGACACGGAGTTCTACTCGGCACGGGTGACCGACATCTGGGTCTGGGAGGCGGACGACCACGACGCCTACCGGCTGCTGGTCGACGCGCTGCGCGAAACCCCCTTCTGGGACCGCTGGTTCGAGGTCGTCGAGCTGCTCGTGGGTACCGAGAACGGTTACGCCCGCACCTACGGCCTGGACCCGGTCGCCACCGTCACCGTCTGACGGGCCGTCACTGCCCCTCCCCCGCAGGCCTGTCGGGGAGGGGCGGACCGGGCTCCGGCCTCAGCGCTTGGTGCCGTCGACGATGACCGGCGTGCCGTTCGAGCCGCAGGGGCTGGCGTAGACGGGGTTCTTCTCGGCAGCGGCCTTGAACGCCTCGATGCACTGGCTCAGCAGGATCTTGTCGGTCAACGAGCCGGCGATCGCGGCGTTGGCGGCGGCGGTGCTGTCGGCCTCGATCTTGCGCTTCTCCGCCTCGGCCTTGGCCGTGCGCACGGACGCTTCCGCCTGGGCGGTGGCCTGGTCCTGCTGGATCTTCTGGTCGATGGCCTTCTGCAGGCCGTCGCTCGGCCGGACGTTGCGCAGGTTGACCCCGTTGACGAGGATGCCGCGCGGGGCCAGCCGGGCGGTGATCAGCTTGTCGATCTCCGCGCTGATCGCCTCCCGCTGCGAGCTGTAGCCCTCGACGCTGGTGTGGCGGGCGAAGACATTGCGCACGATCTCCCGGCTGTCCGGGTAGACCTGCCGCTGCTGGACGGCCTCGGCACTGCCGGCCAGCTTGTACAGCTCGACGGTGTGCTGCGGGTCGATCGACCACTTGACCGTCAGATCGGCGTACAGCACCCCGCCCTCGGAGGACCGGACCTCGACGGTCGAGTCACCGGTCAGATCGAGGTCGACGGGCCGGGTCGAGAAGGTGGTCACGTCGGTCAGCGGCGACTTGAAGTGCAGCCCCGGCTGCCAGGCCGCGCCGACCTTGCCGAGGCTGGTCGGCACCCCGACCTCGGTCGGATCGACCACGTGCACAAAGGTGGTGAGCCCCAGCAGCAGCCCGAGGGCACCGGTGAGGAGGCCGCCCAGGGTGACCGGCCAGGACCCGACCTTGCGCCAGCGGAGCACGAGCAGGCTGACACCGATGGCCAGGAACAGCAGGGAAACGATCAGCATGGCGAGTCTCTCGGACTGAAATGATCACACCGGACGGCCGCAGCCTAGACAGCCCACCTTCGCCCACATAAGTCACGTCAGCTGATGTTCATGCAATGAACCCCCGACATTGGCCGAGGGGAACGGGAGGCGGCCGGGTCAGAGCACGGGCTGGGTGGCCTCCAGGCGCTGGATCGCGGTCCGGACGGCGTTGGTGAAGGCCCAGAACAGCGGCAGGGTGTTGGCGGCGCGCTCGGTCCTGGTGTTCCGACCCGGGGCGAACATCGCGGCGCGCAGCTCGGTGGTGGTCTCCAGCTGGGCGCCCATGCCGAGCAGGCTGCGGTTGCAGATGTTCTCCGGGGAGATTCCGGCGATCTCCTCCTCCCCCGAGGCCGTCACCGCGCGGATGCCCGCCGCCGCGAACTGCTCCATCAGGTACTGGCGGAAGGTGGGGTTCAGGCCGCCGACCAGCACGGCCGCAGCGCCGGCCTCCAGACCGGCCTGGGCGGCGGTGCAGCCGTGCAGCGAGAGCACATTGAGGCTGCCGGCGCACATCGCGCGGGCGACGGTGTCGTCGCAGTGGGTCGAGGTGACGTGCAGGACGCTGTTCCCGGAGGAGCGCAGGCCCTCGAACATCCAGAAGTCGTGCACCGGTCCGGCCGCCGGGGTGGGGGCGAGGTCGGCCGGGTGGTAGCCGGCGACGGCCAGACACAGCTCGGAGGTGCCGCCCTCGATGCCGCCGCCGTGCGGGGCGACGACGGTGGTGCGGACGATTCCGGCGCGCGCCGCCGGGTTCTGGTCGTCGACCAAGTGCCGGCGCGAGCGGCGACCGAAGTCCACTCCCTCGGCCAGCGCCGGGTCCGAGTAGAGGGCCGTGTTGGAGGCGTAGGTGTCCGCGGCGTGGGCCGGGGCGGCTCCCAGGGTGCCGCCGACGGCGGCGAGGGCAGGGGCCGCGGCGAGCGCGGTGATCAGAGTACGACGGTTCATCACGGATCGTGATCATGACAGAAGGCGGAAATTCCGGCAACCGTGTGACGGCTCGTGGGCGGAACCCCTCGGGCTACTCGTAGGGGACCGCCACCTGGCCGGTCTGGGCGGCGACGAGTTCGCGGTAGGGGGCGCAGCGGGCGAGGAGGGTGGGGTGGTCGGCGGCGTCGACCACGGTGCCCCGGTTCATCATGATCACGTGATCGGCGTGCTGGACCGTGGAGAGCCGGTGGGCGACGACCACGACGGCGCTGCGGCGGGCCAGTTGGTCGACGATCTCGCGGAAGCGCAGCTCGTTGAGGCCGTCGAGCTGGCTGGTGGGCTCGTCGAGGAGGACGATGTCGGCGCCGGTGAGGAGGGCGCGGGCCAGGGCCATCCGCTGGCGCTGGCCGCCGGACAGGTCGAACTCGCGGCCCAGGACGGTGTCCAGGCCGTGCGGGAGGCGGTCGACGTCGTGGGCGAGGCCGACGGTGGTCAGGGCCCGGGCGAGTTCGCCGTCGCCGGCGGTGCCGGTGCGGCCGAGTTGGAGGTTGTCCCGGGCGCTGGCCTCCAGCAGGGTGAACTCCTGGTCGACGTAGGCCATCCGGGCCCGCAGCGAGGCCAGGGGCCAGGTCCGGATGTCGTGGCCGAGGATGCTGACCGACCCGGCGCCGGGCCGGAGGAAGCGGCCGACGAGGGAGAGCGCGGTGCTCTTGCCCGCGCCGGAGGGGCCGACCACGGCGGTCAGGCCGGTGCGCGGGATGCTGAAGGAGGCGGAGTCCAGGGCGGGCCGCCCGGTGCCGGCGTGAGTGTAGGAGACGCCGCGGAAGACCACGGCCGGGGCGTCGGGCACCGGGACGGGGGTGGGGCGGACCTCGTCCTCCGGGTCCGCCTCCTGGGGCAGTGCGAGCAGTTCGTTGCAGCGGTCCCGGGCGGCGAGCCCGGCCTGGAGCCGGCCGAAGCCGGTGGCGAGGGTGTTCACGGAGGGGACGGTCTGGAGCAGGTAGAGCAGGAAGGCGGCGAACTCCGCCACTTGCAGGTGGCCCGCCGCCATGCGCGCGCCGCCGGTGAGGATCACCGCGATCATGGCGAACTGGTTGCCGAGGGTGAGCGCCGCGGGAACCAGGGCGCCCAGCCGGGCCCCGGTCAGCGACACCACGCGCAGTTGCTCGGCGTCCTGCTCCAGCACCCGGTCGGCCAGGGGTTCGGCCCGGCAGGCCTTGATGGTGGTGAGGGCCTCCAGGTTGGCGGTGAAGCGCTGGGAGATCCGGCCCACCGCGTCCTGCCGACCGGTGACATTGGCCCGCATCCGGCGGGTGATCAGCAGGACCAGCGCGGTCAGCGCGGCCAGGGCGGCGACGGTGACGGCGGTGAGCACCCAGTCGATCCACACCATCACCGCCAGGGTCGCCAGCACCCCGAGGGCGGCCAGCGGGAGTTGCAGCGCCACCTCCACCACCTGGCCCAACAGTTGGGCGCCCGTCCCCCGGGCCCGCACCACCGGCAGCGGCAGGCGCAGGGCGTGGGCCATCACCGTGGTGCGCAGTCGGTAGGTCATGCCTTCGCCGACCCGGGCGAGCTGGAAGCCGGAGAGGGCCTGGGCCGCGGCGCCGACGAGGGCGGCGGCGGCCATCAGCAGCAGTCCGGGAGCGAGGGAGCGGTGGGCGGAGAAGTCCCCGACGATCCGGCGGACCAGCAGCGGGAGCGCGAGGGCGGCCAGGGTGGCCACCACCGCGAGGAGCAGGGCGGCGGCCAGGCGGACCGGCTGGACGGCGAGTTCGCGGCGCAGCCGGACCTGCGGCGGCGCGGGAGCGGCGGCGACGGTGTCGGCGGGCTGGGCGGCCACGGGGCACCTCTCTGCTGAACGGATCGGTGGGTCGTCAGGTGGAGGCGGGAGGAGGCGGGAGGAGGGGAAGCGAGAGGGCCGCGGCGTCGGAACGCCGGGGCCCGCGGGGCCGGGCGGGTGGTCGGTGGACCACCCGCCCGGCCTGACCGCTCGAACCGCACGGGCCGCCCGGCGGACGGCCGGACGGATCAGAGACAGAGAAGCGTGCTGACCGTGCTGGTGCCGCAGTTCAGGACGCTCAGCGAGCTGGTGTGGTCGAGGGTGTCGTCGATCGGGGCCGCCTCGGTCTCGGGCAGCTCCATGGCCTGCAGGTCGAGGATCGCCATGATGGTCTCCTTCACTTCGGGGTGGATCGCCCGGCCGGTCGGCCGGGAGTCTGTGGTGGCGCGCACGCACGGCGGCGCGCTCGGGGTGCCGGTGGGCCGGTGGGCCCTTCGGCGGGGTCGGGACGTGCGGTCAGTGGGGCGCGGCCGACGG
>NZ_JZWY01000884.1:0-3820 GCF_000966955.1 Streptomyces sp. NRRL S-495 | reverse complement strand
CGCGGCCGACGGTGCGGTGGCGGCCGGCGGTGCGGTGACCGTCGACGGTGCGGTGACGGCCGGGCCGGTGAACGGGAGGAACGGGGTGCCGGCGAACGCCGTGCCCAGGGCCAGCAGCACCCCGGCCGATCCGGTCGCGAGGTCGGTGGACAGCCGCAGCAGCTGGTCGCCGGGGAAGGCGAGGCGGCCGCGGTAGGGCACCTGGTGCAGCGCCAGCAGCGCCCGGTGCCGGTCGAGGGACGCACCGCCGGGGCCGTTCCCCGGGCCCTCGTCGGCGCGGTCGCCGGTCAGGGCCAGGTAGCCGATGAGTCCGGCCCGTCCGTTGAAGAGGCCCGCCTGGATCACGAACTCCGGCTCGGCGGCCCTGCGGATCAGCGCCTGCCGTTCGGCCGCGGCGGCGGCGGGCCGATGGCGCAGCAGCGCGTCCAGGACGATCCCGATCCCGGCGCTGCCGGTCTCGATGTAGGGCAGGACGCGGCGCCGGTCGACCACCTGGAGGGTGCCGTCGCTCACCTGGACGCAGCGGGCGAGGTCGAGTTCGAGCAGGGCCTCGGCGCGGTCGAGCAGGGTGCGGTCACCGGTGTGTTCGTACAGCCGGACCAGCGCGAGCGCGGCGCCCGAGGCACCGGCCAGCAGCCCGGCGGCGGCGCCCCCGTGCTTCTCCCAGGCGGTCGCGGCGGCGCCGGCCGCGTTCAGGGCCTCCTCCAACAGCCGCTCCTCGCCCGTGGCGCGGGCGAAGTGCAGCAGGGTGAGCGCGGTCCCGGGCCCGCCCGAGGCCAGGGTCGGCGCGGGCGCCGAATCGCCGTCGGCAGCGTGCCCGTCGAGCCGGTGCAGCAGTTCCAGCGCCCGTTCGCGCTCCCCCAGCAGGTCCAGGACGTACGCGACGCCGTGGCCGCCGTGGTAGAGGCCGGGCGACGTCCGGCGGCCGAGGGCGGCCTCGGCCAGCCACCACACGTGTGCGGGGTCGACCTCGGCCCCGGTGCTGTGCAGGGCGTAGAGCACCCCGGCCGCGCCGTGCGCCAGGCCGAGCCCGCCGTGGGCGAACTGGGCGACGTCGCCCGGGAACAGGCGGTCGGAGCGTTCGGGGGTGGCGGCCGCGGCGATCCCGGCGGCGAGCGAGTCGCGGATCGCCGGCCAGTCGGCGACCGGCGCCTCCAGCAGCGCGCGGGTCCCGGCGCGGCCCTCGGAGAGTTCGGGTCGGGGTGTGCGCCCGTCACCGGGGGTACGGCCGAGCAGACGGCGGATGTCGTCGGTGTAGCCGGGCGGCACCGGGAAGCGGTGCTCGACGGCGTCCGCGAGCTGCCCGGCCTTGTCCGGGTCGAGGGCGGTGAGCTGGACCAGCGGGTAGAACAGCCACAGCCGCAGCGCCGCCAGCGCGTACCGGTCCACGTCCGTCCCGGTGCGGCCGGGCGGGGCGGTGAAGCCGGCGGCGCCCAGCGCGGGGCGCAGGAAGTCGTCGACGGTGCTGGCGAGTTCGAAGTCGATCAGGCACAGCTCACCGTCCGGCCGGATGATCAGGTTGCGCGGGTGGAGGTCGCCGAAGACGACGCCGCGCTCGTGGATCGCCGCCACCGCCCGTTCCACCTGGTCGACGACGGCCAGGGCGTCGCGGGTGTACCCGGCGACGGCCTCCTCGTCGGTGTCGGGGTGGATCAGCGGGTAGCGGACCGTCAGCCACTCGCTCAGGGACTGTCCGGCGATGTACTCCTGGACCAGGAACTCGTGCTCCCAGGCCGTCAGCAGCCCGTGCTCCCGGGGCACTCCGGGGACGCCGGCCAGCCGTACCAGGACGGCGTGCTCGTTGCGCAGCCTGGTCACCGCGTCGACGCCGCGCTGGTCGAGTCCGGCGAACGGCCGGGCCTCCTTGAGCACCACCTGCGGCCCGTCCCGCCCGTCGCGGGCCAGGTAGACGCCGCCGGCGTTGGAGAAGTGCAGGACCCGCTCGACGGTGTACGGGAGTCCGGTGTCCTGCGGTGCCGCGCGTTCCGCGACCGCCTCGGCGATGCACTCCGGCACCGGCGCCCAGGGCGGCACCGAGAACGCGGCCCCGCGCACGTCCGGCACGAGCCGGCCGTCCGGTCCGGCCAGGGCGAGGACGAGCTCCCCGGCGTCGTTGCGGCAGTAGCGCTCGGCGAACCCGCCGTACCTCAGGTACAGCGGCCCGTCCTTCCAGCGCAGGTCGCTCAGGATGTACGCGCCCCGGTGGCCGGCCAGCAGCGGGCCGAGCCCGTCGAGACAGCGTTGCAGCTCGGCGTCGTCGACCGGGTACAGGGTGCAGAACTTCCCGCTGGAACCGCGGGGCGCGTACTTGGAGTTCTGCACCTGGAGGATGGGCAGTCCGCGCAGGAACTTGAAGGTGATCCGCTCCCGCAGACAGAAGGAGTGGACGGTCTCCAGCACCTCCTCCGCGGTCCCGAGGCACGCGGAGACATGGATCTTCCAGCCCTGGTCCGGGATCCGCACACCCGCCGGACGCACCACGGCCCACATCTCCAGGTCCCCGCGCTCCCAGCCCTCGGGCAGCGGCCGGGTCACGGCGGCGAACTCCTCCTGCGCTCCCCAGCGCCGGGGCGAGTCGTAGAAGAGCGGGTCGGCGTAGGCGTAGGCCTCGTAGCGGTTGTCCAACGGAACCCTCCTCGTGGCGGGGCCGGAACGGGCGGGGCGGGTGGTGCGCGGCGGGTGGTGCGCGGCACGCCGCGGGCATGGCGGGACGCACGGAGCGGAGCACGGTGGGACGCGGCCGTCCGACGGCAGCGGTGCGGGGCGCGGCCGGACGGGACCGTGGTGCGGCGTGGCACCCCGGTGGCGACGGGGCGGGGAATGCGGAGGCCGGGCCGGCCCGGAGGAATCGCGATCCGGGTCGTTCGGTTCGTACTGGCCGGGAGCGACCCCGGCGGTCGGAATCCGGTATGGCGATGCGGCCCTCCGAATAGTGGAGCCTCCGAATAGTGGAGCCGCCACGAATTCTCCGCAACAGCGCACGTTCGGACCGGACTCCCGGTGCAGTGCACCCGGCTCGCGCTCGGTCGCATTTCCGGCGGCGGGCGCGCCTCCGCGCGCCACCCGACGCCGTGGGCCACCGTTTCCGGGCGCGCGGCCGTCGCGGGGCGTACGCGAACGCTCCCCCCGCGACGGCCGCGCCCCGCCCGAGGGAGGGCCGTCGACCGGGCTCCGGGCAGCGGCGATGCGGACACGATCGGATCGGCGGCCGAGCGGGCGCCGGCTCCGGGCCCGGCCCAGCGGCTCCCGGCGCACTCCCGGCGGACGGCCCGTGCCCGGCAGCGTCCCGGCAGGCGACCGGGTCGGTCATTTCATCGGACGGAACCGAACACGGTCGAGTAGCTCATATTTCTGTTCTATTTCAGGAGTATTTCGAGGGCCCCTGAACTTTGTTCTTCCTTGACCATCGGACCGGCTCATCGGAATGACTCGTTCGCACAAGTCCGGCCCCGGGCGTACCTTCCGCCCATCGGGCCCCGGTCAACCCTTCCGAAACGAACCGGCCGGCGGTGCGGACCGCGCGTCGTCCGGCGGGCCGGGCTCGTGGATCTGCTGGAGGTCGTCGAGCAGCCCCGCGAGCCACACCGCCACGTCCACCGCGTGCAGCGACACCCGTCCGTCGGTGCCCGGTGCGGGCGCGCCGTCGAGTTCGACCACCAGCGCGGCGCGGGCCCGGGCGACGGCCGGGAGCGCGGCGCCCGCCGGCTCACGGGCGCGCAGGGCCGCCGCCTGGCGGCGGAACGCCGCCGCGACCTCGTCCGCGTGGCGTTGCAGCGCCCGTGCCCCGCCCCGGTGGGGCGCGGCCGTCNCGGGCGGGATA
>NZ_JZWY01000883.1:0-356 GCF_000966955.1 Streptomyces sp. NRRL S-495 | reverse complement strand
GTCCCGGGCGGGATACGGGCCAGCAGCGGTTCGGCGCCCCGGACGGCGTGCTGCCCGGCCAGGACGGCCGCCTGCCAGTTGGGCCCGTCCCCGGCCGGGTCGTGCCGTTCGCAGCGGTACTGGGCGTACATCGCCTCGGTGAGCAGGCTGGAGTGGCGGGCCCGGCGCAGCGCCCCGCCCGGGCGGCCGGTGCCGGTCAGCACGGCGACCGTCTCGCGCAGCGCGTCCGCGCTGTCCTCCAGCAGCCCGGCGGTGCGTCGGCGCAGGTCCTGGGCGCCGCCGCGGGGCCAGGCGCAGAGCCCGGCGAGGAGGCCGATCGCCGCCCCGGCGGCGACGTTGACCACCCGGGCCTCCGC
>NZ_JZWY01000882.1:0-4926 GCF_000966955.1 Streptomyces sp. NRRL S-495 | reverse complement strand
ACCCGGGCCTCCGCCAGCCGCCAGCTCGCGGGCGCCAGCTGGGTGAAGACGAGGGCGACCACCAGGGTGAACAGCCCCTGGCCCCAGGCCGGCCCGAGCGCCGGTCCGGCGGTGAAGGCGATCAGCATCACCGGCGGCAGCGCGAGGGCGTAGACCAGTGGGTGCTCCCCCACCACCAGCAGCACCGCGGCTGTCGCCGCGGCGCCCAGGGCCGTCCCGACCAGCGCGGGGCGCAGGGTCGTCCGGGTGTCGGCGGCGCTGGTGCGCATCAGGGTGAGCGTGGCGAGCAGCACCCAGAAGCCGTGCGACAGGTCGAGGCCGCCGGCCAGCAGCCGGGCCGCGCCCAGGGCGCCCGCGGTGCGCAGGGCGTTGCGGAAGGCGACCGAGCGCGGGGTGAGGTTGGCGCGGAACCGGCGCCACCACAGCAGCGGGGCGGGGTCGTAGGCGTACCAGAACGGTCCGGGCCGCTGGTCGGCGGGCGTCTCGTCGGGCGGCAGCGCCGCGCGCCGGCCGACCCGCACCGCCCGGACGGCGAAGCGGGCGCCCTCGGCGGAGTCCAGGGCGGCGGTGCCGAGCGCCGGCCGGACCCGCCCGGTGCGATCGGTGCGGGCGGGCTCGGACTCGGACTCGGGCTGGGGCTGGGACTGGGGCTGGGGCTCGGGCCGGGGCTCGGCGGCGCGGGCGGTGTCGAAGGCGGCGAGCTCGCGCTCGACCACGCCGGTGTCCGGGACCGGTCCCGCCCGGGGCAGCCCGGCCGCGGCCGCGCGCAGGGCCTGCGCCGTGACGGCGGTCAGCCGGGCCGCGCCCGGGTAGGGCCGGGCGAGGCGGAGAATCCGCAGCAGCTGCGGGCCGGTGTAGCGGAGGGCGGCCGCGCAGTGGGTGAGGGCGCGGTCCACGGCACCGGCCGCGGCGGGGCGCTCCATCACCGGGACCCGGCTGAACCGCAGCTCGTCCAGGCGCGCGCGGGCCCGGTCGGCGGCCGCGGCGACGGTGCCGGGGGTCGCCGACCGGCCCGCGCAGGCGTCGGCGGCGAGGTCCGCCAGCTCCGCCAGGGCGAGGGCGGCGCGCGACAGCCGGCTCCGGTAGTCCGGCGGCGCCGGCTCCGGCCACAGCAGCAGTTCGGCGGCGACGAGCAGCAGCAGCCCGGCCGTCACGCCGAGCAGCCGCTGCGGCAGGGTGTCGGGGCTGTAAGGCGGGAAGCACGGGAGGATGTAGAGGAGTTGGAGGCCGTTGGCCAGTCCCACCATCCGGGGGCCGCCGACGGAGCCGTAGGACACCGCGAAGCCGACGCCCACCATGCCCAGGGCGGCCGCCCAGGAGTGCACGGCCAGCACGGTGCCGAGGCAGACCAGCGCCCAGGCGGCCGGGAGCGTGCACAGGATCGTCCGGGCCCGGGTCCGCGCGGCGCCCTCGACCCGGGCCAGCACCCCGAGGGCGACGGCCGCGAACAGCGCGTAGGTGGCCGACACCGGGCGGTCCAGGCCGTAGCGGAAGGTGTAGAACCCGGCGCAGGCCGCGGCGGTGACCCGGACGGAGCGGTGCACCACCGCCGGGGCGGGGCGTGCCCGCCGCGGCCGCTCCGCGCGCCCCGGCGATCGGCGCATCGCACCTCGCTCCCGTGTCCGCGTGGGGTGTGCCGCCCCGGCGCGGGAGGCCGCCGCCGTGGACGGGGGCCGGAGGGTCGGCCCCTCCCACCGTAGGACGCCGCCCGGCCGCTCCGCAGCGGGAGCCGGGTCGGCAGCGGACGGGCCCGGGGTGCCCTCGCCGCCGGGTTCAGCGCTCGCGCAGGCAGAGGACCACGGCGCCGAAGTCCTGCGCGAGCTTCCCGGTGCCGGTGGCCCAGTCCGGGACGGCCTGCTCGCAGGTCGTGGTCACGGGCGCGTCCAGCCGGGCGAGCACGGTGAAGTACTGGTCGCCCTTCTCGTCCCGCACCGGGCCGCGCACCGACAGCAGGCCGCAGGGCGCGGTGAGCCACTTCGGATGGTCGACGTCGGGTTCCCCGTCCCGTTGGAGGATCTCCTTGCCGACGCAGTCACCGGGCCGGGCCGCCGCCGCCTCGTCCTCGAACAGCGGGCTGAACACGGCGATCGGCCCCGCGATCAGCCCCAGGACGAGCAGCACGCCGAGCGTGTACGCGGTGCGGCGCAGCGCGGTCAGCGCGTAGCGCACCGCCCGGGGCCGCGGGAGGGTGGCCGCCGGGGAGCCGATGCCGGCGATCACCGCGCCGGTGCGGGCGCTCTCCCCGGCCCGGCGGTGGACGGCGTAGAGCATGCCGCCGTGCGGGGCGGTGACCACGACGTCGCCCCGTCCCGAGACGACCTCCAGCAGCGGGTCGTCCTTCTCGACCGTGTCCCCGACCTGCTTGAGCCAGCGGACGACCGTGGTGCGCTTCATCCCGCCGGTCTCGCCGGGTATCCAGGGCAGGGTGACCGTCGCGTAGCCGGCCTTCAGCTCGCCCACCCGGGCGGCGAGCGGAGGCAGGGCCGGCGGGGGGACGGGCGGGTCCTCGGCGGGTTCCCGCGAATCCACCAGGGTCGGCGGAGGGGGGAGCGCGGCGGTGGTCAACTCGGAGGTCCGGCACACCTGTTCGACGATCATCGCGGTCACGTCCGGCGGCAGCCAGACGGCTGCGGGGGCGGCGGAGGCGGCGGCGCAGCGCTCCAGCACCTCGGCGACGCCGGGGCGCTGCTTCGGGTCCTTGGCCAGGCAGGACCGGACCAGCGGTGCGAGGGCGGGCGGGAGGCCCTCGAGGTCGGGTTCCTCGTGGACGACGTGGTACACGACGGCCTCGGTCGGCCCCTCCCCGAACGGCGGGCGGCCGGTGGCCGCGTGGGCGAGCACCGCGCCCAGGCTGAACACGTCGCTCGCCGGGGTGGCCGGGCCCCGGAGGATCTGCTCGGGGGACATGAACCCGGGGGTGCCGATCACGGTGGTGCCGGTGAGGCCGGAGGTGGCGTCCAGGGCGCGGGCGATCCCGAAGTCGATCACCCGCGGGCCGTCCTCGGCGAGGACGACGTTGCCGGGTTTGAGGTCCCGGTGCACCAGGGAGCAGGCGTGGATCGCGGCCAGCCCCTCGGCCAGACCGGCGCCGAGCACGGCCACCGTGGCGACGGGCAGCGGGCCGTGCCGGGCCACCACCTCCCCGAGCGAGGGGCCGGGGATGTAGGAGGTGACCATCCACGGCGGGTCGGCCTCGGCGTCGGCGTCCACCACCTGGGCGGTGTAGAACCCGCCGACGCGCCGGGCGGCCTCGATCTCCTGGGCGAACCGCCGCCGGAACCTCGCGTCCTCGGCCAGTTCGGGGCGGACCAGTTTCACCGCGACGCTCAGCCCGCCGGGCGAGCGGCCGAGGAAGACCCGCCCCATTCCGCCGCCGCCCAGGCGGGCGAGCAGGCGGTACGGTCCGACCTCGCGCGGGTCGGTGGCGGAGAGCGGCTTCATCGGTGGTCCCATCGGGTGCTGAGGCTCTGCGTCGGGAGCGACATGATCCCATCAACGCGACGCCTGCGGAGGCGAATCCGAGGATCGGCGGCGGTATCCGGTGGCGCCACTGCGGCCCGCCGGGCGGGGGCCGGGCCGTCCGGCGTTCAGGCTTCCTTCACCGGGACCATGACGGGGCGTCGACCGGTCTTCCCGCGGCCGTGGCACCGTGCGGCAGTCCGAGACCGCCGGCCGGCGGTCCGCATCCACCCGAAGGGTCGCCGTGAAGCGCACCGCCCCCCTGTCCGTCGCCGTGGCCGTCGCCATGACCGCCTCCCTGGCCGCCGGAGTGCTGTTCACCGCGGGCACCGCTGCCGCGCACGACCGCTCCGGCGCCTCGCGCGTCGACCGCGACCTCTACGGCACCAAGGCCCCGTACGAGCCGCAGGGCCGGCCCGGGCACTACCAGAAGGCGCCGAAGGGCTTCGCCCCGGTCTTCACCGAGAACGTCGCCCGGCACGGCTCCCGCGCCATGTCCGACGGCGAGGACGGCGAGGCGGTGCTCGCCGTGCTCGGCCGGGCCCAGGAGCAGGGCGCCCTCACCGACCTCGGCGCGCGGCTGGCCCCGCAGGTGCGGACGCTGCTGACGGCGGCCTCCACGCTCGGCTTCGGCAACCTCTCCGCCCGCGGCGCCGACGAGCAGCGGCAGACGGCGCTGCGGATGGAGCAGCGGCTGCCGTCGCTGTTCCGGTCGATCGCGGCCGACCGGCGGCCCGTCGTGGTGGAGACCTCGGGCGTGGCACGCGCGGTGGCGAGCGCCGGTGCCTTCACCGCGGGTCTGACGGCCGGGGAGCCGGCGCTGGCGGACACCATCAAGCCCCCCGTGACCGACAAGAACCTGCTGTACTTCCACAAGCAGCCGCAGAACGCGGACTACCAGGCGTACCTGGCGAGCGACCCGGACCTGGCCGCGGTCCTCTCCGCCGTCGAGCACGAGCCGCGCACCGCCCGGGCGGCCCGGCACGCGGTCGGGCGACTGTTCCGCGCGGGCTTCGCCGAGGCGATGTCCAGCGAGGAGCAGATCTCCTTCGCCCGTTCCCTGCACGCGCTCTACAGCGCCGCGCCGGACCTGAGCGTGGAGGCGCCGGGTGTCGACCTGACGCCGTTCCTGGCCCAGGACGACGCCCGCTGGCTGGCCTACCTGGACGACGCCGAGGAGTTCTACCAGTCGGGCCCGGCGTTCAGCGGACGCACCATCACCTACCGGATGGCCGGCGTCCTGCTGGACGACCTGCTGGCCCAGGCCGGGGCCAGGGCCGCCGGCACCAGCGGCAACGGCGCGGTGCTGCGGTTCACCCACGCCGAGGAGATCGAGCCGCTGGCCGTGCTGCTGGGCCTCCCCGGCAGCACCGAGCAGGCCGACCCGGACGAGCCGTACACCTACCGGAACAACCCGTGGCGCGGCGCCGAGGTCGCGCCGATGGGCGCGAACATCCAGTGGGACCT
>NZ_JZWY01000881.1:0-903 GCF_000966955.1 Streptomyces sp. NRRL S-495 | reverse complement strand
CGACACTCCCGCCGACGGCCGCCCGGCCTCCTACCTGGTGCGCATGCTCTACAACGAGAAGGAGACGGCCTTCAAGTCCTCCTGCCGCCCGGTCGCCAAGGGGAGCTATTTCTACCCGCTGGACGAGCTCAAGCACTGCCTCGCGCACTCCTGATCCACCGCGCCCCGGGCCGGGCACCCGTACTCCGCGGGTGCCCGGCCCGCCGGCCGTCAGGCGAAGTCCACCTCGGCCGCCGGGAGCACCCGGACGGTGCGGCCCGCGTAGATGATGGTCGCGAAGAGCGCGTTGTGGTGGACGATCACCTGGGCCGCGGCGGGCAGGGGGCTGTCGGCGGGGCGGGTCGGGGTGGTGTGGCCGTCGGCGACGAGCAGCAGGTCGTAGCCGTGCGAGAGCGCGCTGCGGCAGGTGGAGTCGACGCAGTACTCGGTGGCGAGGCCGGTGACGACCACCCGCCGGACGCCCTGCCCGCGCAGGACCGCGTCGAGGTCGGTGCCGAGGAAGGAGTCGGCGCTGTCCTTCTCCAGCACGGTGTCCCCCGGCCGCGGGGCCACCGTCGGGTGGATCTCCAGCGCTTCGGCCGGAACGTCGGGATGGTCGACCCGCTGCCGCAGATAGACCACCGGGACACCGGCCGCCCGGGCCCGCCCGGCCAGTTCGGCCACCCGGTCGAGGCAGGCCTCGGTGTCATGGGCCCCCATGAGCAGGGCGATCTGCATGTCGACGACGAGCAGCGCGGTGTCCGGCATGCTCGTCACCCTACTCTCGGCACCCGCCCGGCAGGGGTGACCGGCGTCGGCGTCGGGTCAGGAGGTCTCCAGCCCCAGGCCCGTGACGCGGAGGAACCCGTGGGCCGCCAGCTGGGGCGAGAGGCCGATGCCCGGGCGGCGGGCGGTGACATAACC
>NZ_JZWY01000880.1:0-1568 GCF_000966955.1 Streptomyces sp. NRRL S-495 | reverse complement strand
AACATAACCGGGGCCGAGGCCGAAGCCGGAGTCGCCGCTGATGCCGCGGGCGGTCAGCTCGGCGGCGATCAGCGCGGCGACCTCCCCGGCGGTCCCCTCGGTCGGCGTCCGCCACTCGGCCTTGAAGCGCCGCCCCGACGGCTCCCAGCCGTCGGCCGTCATCGCCGCCGCGACCTCGGCCAAGTCCCCCGGGCGCGGGCCGACCCGCAGCAGGACGCCCTTGACCGTGCTGTAGGTGACGGAGAGCCCGCCACTGATCTGCGGCGCGGCTATCGTGAACATCGCCTTCTCACCCGGCCGCTGCACCGGAAGCTGCTCGATCCACCCGGCGAGCAGGCACTCCAGCCCCTCGCGCAGGTGCGGCACCGACAGGGCGAGCCGCCCGCCCGGCAAGTGGTCGGCGGTGCCGCCGGGTGCCTGGTGCGGCAGGTGGAGCTGCCAGCTGTACGGCAGCAGGGGGAAGTCGCTGGGCCCGTCGGTGCCGCCGGACGGACCGCCCCACTCGAAGGTGGTGTACTCGCCCTCCTCGAAGGCCGCGGCCGGCTCGGTCTCCAGCCGGACCCGGCGCCCCTCGCAGAGCAGTCGCAGCAGCCGGCCCTCCTCCCCGGCCTCGCGCCAGCGGACGTCCGGCCCGTCCGGTCCGCCGCCGAAGAGGGTCGGCTCGCCGAGGACGGCGCAGACCGCGCGGTAGATCTCGCCGAACACCGCCCGTCGGTGCTCCATGGTCGTCGGCCCCAGGTCGAAGCGGTGCAGGTCCAGCACGTCGAAGGTGCCCTCGGGGGCGCCGCGCAGGACGGAGCCGCGCTGGGCGAACGAGGGCGTGAAGGACGGGTCGGCGGACCGGATGTCGGCCCAGCTGTCACCGAACTCGGCCTTCGCCCCGGGGAGTTCGGCGACGGCCCGGCGGACCGCCTCGACCGGGAGGTGCCCGCCGGGCGCGTCGTGCAGCAGCGGGACGAACGCGGCCACCGCGGCCGGGAGTTCGGGGCTGACGTGCCGGACCTCCCGGACGTGCGGCTGGATCGCGATCCAGGCCCGGCGGTCGTTGGCCTGGAGCAGCATGGTCCGCCCGGCGGACCGCCAGCGCAGCCCGAACCCGTCGGCGGCGGTCGGGACGGCCGTCGGCTCGCCGACCTCGCGCAGCGCCTCGGAGAGCGCGCGCAGCGCGCCGCGCCGCTCCTCCTCGGGCGTCGGCAGCCGGAACTGCAGCAGCGGCACCCAGGCCCGCCGGTAGCTGTCGGCCTTCGGCTCGGTGGTGCCGAGGAAGAGCTCGGCACCGGCCGGCCAGCGGAGTTCGGCCTGCAGACCCACGACGAGGAGGTCGGTGAACACGCGGCGGACCTTCCAGTCCGGCCTGGCCTCGACCAGCCGCTCGACGTCCGCCCGCGTCCAGCAGTCGTCGAGGTCGTGCAGGGTGCGGACCAGCCCGACCGTGGTGGGCAGGTCGGCGGTCCAGGTCACGGCGGGGGTGTCGGTGTTCGCGGCGTCGTTCATGCGGACGATCATCGCAGCGACCACCGACAACCGGCCCCGGCAGCCCCCGGGGGCCCGCCGCCGTACCGTCAGAG
>NZ_JZWY01000879.1:0-250 GCF_000966955.1 Streptomyces sp. NRRL S-495 | reverse complement strand
GCCCCGCCGCCGTACCGTCAGAGGCCCCGGACGAGCCGGAGTTGCAGTCGGCAGCCGCCGGGGGCGGTTCAGGTGGCGGCGGCCGGGCCGGTGGCCAAGGCGGCCGTACCGTGGAGGGCCGGGCCGGCGGCCCCCTCGGGGGCGGGGCCGGCCGGGGTCGGCGGCCGGGCCCCCGGTGGCGCCAGGACCACCACCACCGACCGCCTCCCGGCGGCCGCCGCCGCCCAGCCGGGCGGGACCAGCACCTCGG
>NZ_JZWY01000878.1:0-355 GCF_000966955.1 Streptomyces sp. NRRL S-495 | reverse complement strand
ATCCGGAGCGTGGCCGCGGGCGACGCGGTGGTCTCGCCGCGGATGACCCGGCGTCTGCTGGAGACCCTCCGCCCGCACATCCCCGACGGCCGCGGCGCCGCGCGCGACGACCGGCTCGGTCGGCTCAGCGCCCGGGAGCGCGAGGTGCTGGTCGAGGTGGGCCGAGGGCTGTCCAATGCCGAGATCGCGGCCACCCTGTACCTCGCGGAGGCGACCGTGAAGTCCCATCTGGGGCGGGTCCTGCACAAGCTCGAACTCCGCGACCGGATCCAGGCCGTGGTCTTCGCCCACGAGAACCGCCTCGTCCACCCGGGGTGACGCCCCCACCGGCCGTCGGACGAGCCGACGGCCACGA
>NZ_JZWY01000877.1:0-4257 GCF_000966955.1 Streptomyces sp. NRRL S-495 | reverse complement strand
GACGCGCCCTAGTGTGATCATCGGCAGGACGGATGCTCCTGCCGTGCTGAGAACAACGGGGGTGCTGATGAGGCTGCGTCGACGATCCGTCGCGGTCCTGGTCGCGGTGGCGAGCATGCTGGGCGGCGGGAGCGCCGCCGCACCGGCGGCGGTGGCCGCCGCCGTCCAGCCGGTGGACGCGGGGGCGGGCCCGCAGGCGCGGGCGGTGCTGAACTGGCTCGCGCAGCTGCCCGACCGGGGGCTGCGGAACAGGACGGCGTCCGGATTCTTCGCCGGGTACAGCGGCAGCGCCGCGCCGGAGTCGGGCAAGGACTTCGCCACCCAGTACCGGGACGTCACCGAACTGGCCGACCGGACGGGCCGGTTCCCGGCGGTGCTGGCCTGCGACTACGCGAGCGGCTGGAACGCCGACGGGGTGCCGACCGCGATCGACTCGGGCTGCGACACCGAACTGATCGACCACGCCGGTCGCGGCGGACTGGTCTCGGTGAGCGTCCACCTGCCGAACCCGGTGGCGGGGGCCGCCTGGCGGACTCCGCTGCCGCAGCCGGCCTTCCGTCAGCTGTCCGACCCGGCCACCGCCGCCGGCCGGGCCTGGCGGGCCGAACTCGACGACGTCGCGGCCGGGTTGAGGCGGCTGTCCGACGCCGGGGTGCCGGTGCTGTTCCGCCCGTTCCACGAGATGAACGGCGACTGGTTCTGGTGGGGCCACCAGGACCCGGCCGACTTCGCGGCACTGTGGCGCGGCACCTACGACTACCTCACCACCGCCAAGGGCCTGCACAACCTGCTGTGGACCTACGCGCCGAACTGCGGCTCCGCCGACCCCACCGCCTACTGGGTCGGCCGCGCCTACGCCGACGTGGTCGGGCTGGACTGCTACACCGCCGACCCGTCGGCGATCACCGGCTACGAGAAGCTGGTCGAGCTCGGCAAGCCGTTCGCGTTCACCGAGATCGGCCCGGGTTCGGGCGCGGGCGGCACCTTCGACTACGAGCTGTGGGTGAAGGCGCTGCACGAGCGCTTCCCGCGCACCTCCTACTTCCTGGCCTGGAACAACGAGTGGAGTCCGGCCCGGAACGTCAACGGCGCCAAGCTGATGAACGACCCGTGGACGGTGAACCGGGGCGGGGTCGACCTCGCCGCCGCCCCCGCGGAGAACCCGCCGGTGGTCCACCAGGACTTCGAGAGCGGCACCCAGGGCTGGAGCGGCTGGCACCTCGCGGCCGGCCCGTGGCAGGTCACGGAGTGGTCCGCCCGCGGCAGCGGCTCGCTCAAGGCCGACGTGGACCTCGGCACCGGAGCCGCCTACCTCAACAAGGTCGGCCCGCTCGACCTCTCCGGGGACACCGAGCTCAGCGTCGACGCCCGCACCGCGCCCTGGGGCGACCAGGCCGGCGGCACCCGCGCCAAGCTCTACGTGCGCACCGGCACCGGCGACGCCTCCAGCTGGACCTGGACCGACTCGGGCGCCGTCACCGTCGACACCAAGTCCACCCGGCTGGTCCTCGACCTGACCAGGGTCCCGGACCGGGCCCACGTCCGCGAGATCGGCGTCGAGTTCGCCCCCGCGGCCGGGGCGAGCGGCCGCTCCGCGGTCTACCTCGACGACATGCGGCGCGGCGGCCTGCTGGCCGGCTTCGAGCACGGCACCGAGGGCTGGTCCGGGTCCGGCGCGGCGGCCGGGCCCTGGGCGGTCGCCGACGAGGGAGCGGCCGAGGGCCGCGGCGCGCTCAAGGCCGACGCCGAGCCCGAGCGGGGCGCCGTGCAGCTCCGGCGGACGGCCCCCGTCGACCTGACCGGGGCCACCGTGCTCACCGTCGCCGCCGGCACCGCGCCCTGGGGGCAGCAGGCGGGCGGCACCACCGCCACGCTGTATGTGCGCACCGGTACCGGCGACGCCTCCGGCTGGACCTGGACCGGGAGCCCCGCCGTCACCGTCGGCCCGGACGGGCGGACCCTGCGGCTCGACCTGGCCGGGGTGCCCGACCCCGCCCACGTCCGGGAGATCGGCGTGGTGTTCACCCCCGCCCCGGGTGCCACCGGCCGCACCGCCGTCTACCTGGACGCCCTGCGGAGGTGGAGCTGACCCGGTCGGCCCGGCCCGGCACGATCCCCGGACGCCCCGGACCCCGCCACCGCGCGGGGGCCGGGGCGTCCGGCCGTGTGCCGTCCGGTCGGCCCGGTGGCCGGAGGCGCCCCGCGTGTTCTGCCCGCCGTACGGTCCCGGGTGCGGGACCATACGGGCGAAAGGGCAGAAAACGACTAAGGACGAAGGGGCGGACATTGTCCGGCAGCGAGAGCGAGAACCCAGCAATTCCTTCCCCCACCCCCAAGGCGACCGGGCCCAGGACCAACCGTGACTGGTGGCCCGAGCAGCTGGACCTCCAGGTCCTGCACCGGCACTCGCCCCTCTCCAACCCGATGGACGAGGACTTCGACTACGCCGCGGAGTTCGCCACCCTCGACGTCGACGCGCTGAAGCGGGACGTCGTCGCGCTGATGACCGACTCCCAGGACTGGTGGCCCGCCGACTACGGCCACTACGGCCCGCTGTTCATCCGGATGAGCTGGCACGCCGCCGGCACCTACCGGATCTCGGACGGCCGGGGCGGCGGCGGCAGCGGTGCCCAGCGCTTCGCGCCGCTCAACAGCTGGCCGGACAACGCCAGTCTGGACAAGGCCCGGCGCCTGCTCTGGCCGGTCAAGCAGAAGTACGGCCGGAAGATCTCCTGGGCCGACCTGCTGGTGTTCACCGGCAACTGCGCGATGGAGTCGATGGGGTTCCGGACCTTCGGCTTCGGCTTCGGACGCGAGGACATCTGGGAGCCCGACGAGATCTTCTGGGGCTCCGAGGACACCTGGCTCGGCGACGAGCGCTACACCGGCGACCGCGAGCTGGCCAATCCGCTCGGCGCCGTGCAGATGGGGCTGATCTACGTGAACCCGGAGGGCCCCAACGGCAATCCGGACCCGCGGGCCGCCGCCGTCGACATCCGGGAGACCTTCGCGCGGATGGCGATGAACGACGAGGAGACGGTCGCGCTCATCGTCGGCGGCCACACCTTCGGCAAGTGCCACGGCGCCGTGGACCCCTCCTGCCTCGGCCCGGAGCCCGAGGGCGCCCCGATCGAACAGCAGGGCCTGGGCTGGCGCAGCACCTGCGGCAGCGGCTCCGGCGCCGACGCCCTCACCAGCGGACTCGAAGGCGCCTGGACCACCGAGCCGACCCGCTGGGACAACGGCTACCTGGACAACCTGTTCCGCTACGACTGGGAGCTCACCACCAGCCCGGCCGGGGCCAAGCAGTGGAAGCCCACCGACCCGGCGGCCGCGACCGCCGTGCCGGACGCGCACGACCCCGCGAAGCGGCACGCCCCGATGATGCTGACCACGGACCTCGCCCTGCGCCAGGACCCGGTCTACGAGGCGATCTGCCGACGCTTCCACGAGCACCCCGACCAGCTCGCCGAGGCCTTCGCCAAGGCCTGGTACAAGCTGCTGCACCGTGACATGGGCCCGGTGTCCCGCTACCTCGGACCGTGGGTGCCCGAGGCCCAGCTGTGGCAGGACCCGGTCCCCGCCGCCGACCACGAGCCGGTCACGGACGAGGACATCGCCGCCCTCAAGAAGCGGATCGACGACTCCGGCCTGGGCGTTCCCCAGCTGGTCGCCACCGCGTGGGCGTCGGCCGCCGCCTACCGCGGCACCGACATGCGCGGCGGCGCCAACGGCGCCCGGATCCGGCTCGCGCCGCAGAAGGACTGGGAGGTCAACGACCTCCCCGAGGTGGCCGACACGGTCCGGCGGCTGGAGGAGATCCGGCGGGACTTCAACGCGGCGCAGGGCGGCGACAGGCGGATCTCGCTCGCCGACCTCATCGTGCTGGGCGGCAACGCGGCGGTCGAGCGGGCCGCGCACGCCGCCGGGCACGCCGTGACGGTCCCGTTCGCCCCGGGGCGCACCGACGCCTCGCAGGAGCAGACGGACGTCGAGGCCTTCGCCGTGCTCGAACCGAGGGCGGACGGGTTCCGGAACTACCTGCGGGCCGACGAGAAGCTGTCGCCGGAGACCCTGCTGCTCGACCGGGCCGACCTGCTGACGCTGACCGCGCCGGAGATGACGGTCCTGGTCGGCGGCCTGCGGGCGTTGAACGCCGGTTTCCGGGGCTCCCGGCACGGCGTCCTCACCCACCGGCCGGAGACGCTGACCACGGACTTCTTCGTCAATCTGCTCGACATGGGGACGGAGTGGAAG
>NZ_JZWY01000876.1:0-9663 GCF_000966955.1 Streptomyces sp. NRRL S-495 | reverse complement strand
CATGGGGACGGAGTGGAAGCCCTCGGCGTCGGAGGCGAACGTCTTCGAGGGACGGGACCGGGCCACGGGTGCGACGAAGTGGACGGCCACCGCCGTCGACCTCGTCTTCGGCTCGCACTCCCAGCTGCGCGCGCTGTCCGAGGTCTACGGCTCCGGGGACGCGGACGAGAAGTTCGTCCGGGACTTCGTGGCGGCGTGGACCAAGGTGATGAACCTCGACCGGTTCGACCTGCGCTGAGCGACTGTCGGGCCGGGCGGTCGTCCGGCCGGGCGGCGGTGCCCCGGGCGGCCTGTGCGGGTCTGCCGGGGCACCGCCGCCTTCGGGGGGAACCGGAGCGTGTGCATTCCGTTCCAGGAACACCGGAACCGAATGACTCCTATTCCGCTCCGGGCGAGCGGAACCGAATCATTTCCATTCCGTTCCGCAGTGCGGGTGCGTCCGGCAAAATTCGTCGGGGACTCCCTTGAATCGACCTTGGAATGGGGTAGGGTGATCCCGTCGCTGGGGGAGCGAAGGAGTGGAAACGCCTCCCCCGCAGGCCATGGCAGTTCCGATGAATAGCGCCTTGATACCAGCACTGCCGTCACTTTCCGTCGTTCCCGGCATGCTCCGGGAGCGGCGGGTGGGTGGACCTGTCCGGCTGCGGCTCGAGAAGAGCCTCGCCGTTGAATCCGGGCATTGTGCACAAACGGGGGAAATGGAAGATCATGGTACTCATTTCTGAACGCGCGCCCGCATTGTCGCCGGATTCGGCGGGGCCGGACGGGCTCGTCCGCAAGGATTGCCCGGGGTTCTCCGGAGCGCGGTTCGAGGTCGACCCGGAATTCGTTCCGGCCCGACCCGGCATTGACCAGGGGCCGGCCGTCGAGGAATTTCCGGCAACGGTCCTGCGATCATTCCCCGGCTCCGGCTGAGCGACGCCTCCGGGGCCCGGCGTCGGCGAGGTGGACGTCCCGTCCGCGCGGCCGGGCGCCGTACGTGATTCCCGCGCGCCCGCGAACCGTCGGGCGGATGCCGCTCCGGTCCACGGTGCGTTCTGCTGGTGCGGCCCGTTCGGCCGGTGCGGCCTCTGCGGCGCGCCCACCTTCACCTTGTCCCGGTCCGGGGCCCCGTGCGGTGTGCACGCCGTGCCCGGATCCGCTGTGACCGCCTGACCGGTGTTCCTCGCTCCACCGTCACCTCTTCCACGCGCGCCCGTGCGGGTGCGTGCTCCTGCAGTGCGCAGCGCGACGCCGTGACGCCATGACGGCGGTCGTGGCCGTCGGCCCTGCCCCGCTGCGCCCAGCCACGTCTTCTCCCCGGTCCGGAACCGGGGCTTCTCACGAAGGAAACCTGATGACCGATCTTGTGCTGCCCAAAACCGCCCCGGTGGCCCCCGGCGGGCGGACCCCGTCCACCGGGGCGTTCCCCGTCCTGGGTATCGACGCCGTCGAGTTCGCGGTCGGAAACGCCAAACAGGCCGCACATTTCTACTCCTCCGCGTTCGGCATGCGGCTCGTCGCCTACCGCGGACCGGAGACCGGCTTCCCGGAGACGGCGTCGTACGTCCTGGTCTCCGGCGACATCCGGTTCGTCTTCACCTCGGTGGTCCGCGCGGTCGGCGAGGAGGCCGCGTTCATCGCCGGGCACGTCGCCCGCCACGGCGACGGCGTGCTCGACGTGGCGATCGCCGTCCCGGACGCCCGCCGTGCCCACGACCTCGCGGTGGAACGGGGCGCGACCGGCCTCGCCGCACCCCGCGACGCGGCCGACGAACACGGGACGGTGCGGACCGCCGTGATCGCCACGTACGGCGAGACCCGGCACAGCCTGGTCGAGCGGACCGGCTACGACGGCCCGTACCTGCCCGGCTATGTGCACCGCGGGCCGGCGCCGGCCGCCGGCGCCCGGCGGCCGCTGCTGACCGGCATCGACCACTGCGTGGGCAACGTCGAGCTGGGCCGGATGGACGAGTGGGTGGCCTTCTACAACCGCGTCATGGGCTTCACCAATATGAAGGAGTTCGTCGGTGACGACATCGCCACCGAGTACTCGGCGCTGATGTCCAAGGTCGTCGCGGACAGCACCCGCACCGTCAAGTTCCCGCTCAACGAGCCGGCGGTCGGCCGGAAGAAGTCCCAGATCGACGAGTACCTGGAGTTCTACGGCGGGCCGGGCGTCCAGCACATCGCCCTGGCGACCGACGACATCGTCACGGCCGTCCGTGAACTCCGCTCCAGGGGCGTCGAGTTCCTGGACACCCCGGACAGCTACTACGACGCGGTCGGCGAACGGCTCGACGGGACCGGGGCGGTGGTCGAGGAACTGCGCGAGCTCGGGATCCTCGCCGACCGGGACGAGGACGGCCACCTGCTGCAGATCTTCACCAAGCCGGTGCAGGACCGGCCGACCGTGTTCTTCGAACTCATCGAACGCCATGGCTCCCAGGGCTTCGGCAAGGGCAACTTCAAGGCCTTGTTCGAGGCCATCGAGCGCGAACAGGAACGCCGCGGCAACCTCTGAGCGGCTCTCCGGCACGGGAGCACGGGAGCACGGCAGCACGTCATCGCGGCACCACGTCACCACGTCACCACGTCGAAGGGAGCGGACTCGTGTCCGACGAAGGGCCGGAGCGTCCGGCAGGACAGCAGGTGGAACGGTACCCGTCCCTCACCGGGCTGCGGTTCCTCTGTGCGCTGGGGGTGTTCCTGACCCACGCCTGGTACGTCGCGAAGGTGTTCCGGGACGACCGGGCCGAAGAGGCCGTCAAGGCCGTGCTCCCGCTGGGCATGGTGGGCGTCTCGGTGTTCTTCGTGCTGAGCGGATTCGTGCTCACCTGGTCCGCCCGCGACGGCGAGAGCGGCGGCGGGAGCGAGGGCGCCCGGTCGTTCTGGCGGCGCAGGGCCGCCAAGGTCTACCCCAACCACCTGGTGGTGTGGGCGCTGCTCCTGGTGTTCGTGCTCGCGACCGGCTCCGCCGTCACGGGCGGGGCGGGCGGCGGCTTCCCCTGGCTGCCCGCACTGGCCAACCTGCTGCTGCTGCACGCGTGGCTGCCCGGCCCCGGCTTCACCGCCGGACTGAACATCGTCACCTGGTCGCTGGCCGTCGAGGTGTTCTGCTACGCCCTCTTCCCGTTCCTGCTGCCCCGCCTGCGACGGATCCGCCCGGAGCGGCTCTGGGCCGCCGCCGGGTGCGCGGTGCTGGCGGTGTGGCTGGTGGCGGGGATCGCCTCGCAGTTCCACGGCGGCCGTACCGTGCCGGAGGTCGAGGTCTCCCAGTGGCAGTTCTGGATCCCCTACTTCTTCCCGCTCGGCCGGCTGCCGGAGTTCGTCCTCGGCATGCTGCTGGCCCGGATCGTCCGGGCGGGCCGGGGTGTCGTGCCCGGCATGGCGCTGTCCGGGCTGGTGCTGGTGCTGGCCCTGGGAACGGCCCTGGCGACCCTGCCGTTCGCCTTCCTGCCGGCCGCCGCGACCGTCGTGCCCGTGTGCGGTCTGATCCTCTCGGCCGCGGCGGCGGACCGCGACGGCCGCAGGTCCTGGCTGCGCCGCCCGGCGCTGGTGCGGCTCGGCGAGGCCTCGTTCGCCTTCTACGTGGTGCACTGGCCGGTCGTCATGGTCGCCCACTGGGCCCTGGGCGGCGGCCGCTGGAGCACACCCGTCGCGATGGCGGCGACCGCGCTGTTCCTCGCCCTCTCCCTGCTCGCCGCCCTGCTGCTCCACCGCTACGTCGAACTGCCCGCGATGCGCCGGTTCGCCCGGCCGCGCCGCGCGGGCACCCCGTCCCCGCCCCCACTCCTCGACGAGGCACGCCGTCCGGCGGTTCCGGTGCCCGGCAGCACAGGGAGCTGACACATGAACAGCAAGGGAGCTGACGCATGACCAGCACAGGAATCGCCGCCCCCGTCCCCGCCGCCGCGCCCGTACTGCCGCGCGCCGACCGCGTGCGCGCCTTCGTCAGGCTGGGCAGGCCCAAGTTCCTCGTCCAGAGCATGATGGTGGTCGGCCTCGGGGTCAGCATGTCGGTGCACGACGGCCACGCCTTCCGGCCCGGCTGGTTCGTCCTCACCCTGGCCTTCGCCTGGTGCACCCACCTGATGACGCACTACTGCAACGAGTACTTCGACCTCGACGCCGACCGGGCCAACGCCGCGCCGACGGGCTGGACGGGCGGCAGCCGGGTACTGGTGAGCGGCCTGCTGCGCCCGATGGTCAGCCTCTCCGCCGCGTTCGTGCTGCTCTTCGTCTCGCTCGGCCTGATCGCCGTCATGCCGACGACGGGCACCCGGGTCATGGCGGTCGCGATCGCCGCGCTCTCCTGGTTCTACACGGCCCCGCCGCTGCGGCTGAACTACCACGCGCTGGGCGAGGTGGCCTGCGCGCTGGTGCTGTACGGGCTGGGGCCGCTGCTGGCCTGCGCCCTGCAGTCCGGCTCGGTGACCGGGGCGGACGTCGTCTACGCCGGTGTGGTCTGCGCCCTGCAGTTCCTCCGGATGTCCGTGATGAACCTCGCCGACATCGAGGGCGACCGGCGGACCGGCAAGCACACGCTCGCGGTCGCCCTCGACGGACCGGGCCTCGTCCGCCTCTACATCGGCGGCCAGTTCGCGGTGGGCGCCGGGATGCTGGTGCTCGCCGGGACCGGGGTCGTCCCCGTGGCCGGCGCGGTCGCGGTGCTCGCTACGGCTCCGGTCGCGGCCTGGGTCTCCCGCCGACTGCTCACCGGGGCCCTGCGCGTGCCGGAGAAGGCGAACGCGGTGACCTTCCTGGCCTCGATGCACATGCCGATCACCGCCTGTGCGATCACGCTCAGCCTGCTCGGCAGCGCGCTGAACACCGATCGCGGGGTACCCGGCGGCTGGCTGGCCGTCTACGGCGTGACGCTCACGGCGTTCCTGGTGTGGCTGACCGGGGCGGTGCGCAGCAACGTCCTCCGGCGCCCCGCCTGAAAACCGGTCCCCGCCTGAAACCGAACGTCACCCGAAACCGGACCCACTCGGTTCCGGACCGCTGCACCGCCGGGGTCGGGCGACCGACCGGCCCCCGAGCTTTCCCGCAAGCCGACCACCGCGACAGGAAGGGTCCGCCATGACGACGATCGCGCACACGCTGCCCCCGCACACGCCGTCGCCTCACACGCAGTCCCCGCACACGCAGTCCCCGCTCTCGTTGGCCGCCGGAACGACACGACGGGCCAGGGAGCTCACCGAACCGCTGCTGCGCGAGGCGGTCGCGCTGCTGGAGCCCTGGACCGCCCGGATGAGCTCCTACCACCTCGGCTGGTGCCGCGCCGACGGTTCGCCGGTGGAGCTCGACTCCGGCAAGGCCGTCCGCCCCGCCCTCGCGGTACTGGCCGCCGAGGCCGTCGGGGCGCCGGCGGAGGCCGCGCTGCCCGGTGCGGCCGCGGCGGAGCTGATCCACAACTTCAGCCTGATCCACGACGACATCATGGACGGCGACGAGGAACGCCGACGGCGCCCGACGGTCTGGAAGGAGTTCGGCGTCAGCGGAGCGATCCTGGCCGGGGACGCGCTGCAGGTCCTCGCCTTCGACCTGCTGCTGGCCAAGGGAGGCCCGCACGGCCCGGCCGCGGCCGGGTATCTCGCGGTGGCGCTGCGCGAACTGGTGGAGGGCCAGGCGTGCGACATCCGGTTCAGCGAGCGCCCCTGGTCGGGCCCCGGCACGGTGACCGTGGCCGAGTACCAGGCCATGGCGATGGCCAAGACCGGCGCCCTGCTGGCCGGGGCCAGCGCGATGGGCGCGGTCCTCGGCGGCGCGGACCAGCCGCTGGTCCACGCGCTGGCCGAGGCGGCGGGACAGCTGGGCCTGGCGTTCCAGTGCGTCGACGACATCCTCGGCATCTGGGGCGACCCGGCCGTCACCGGGAAGCCCGTGCGCGGCGACCTGCGCGAGCGCAAGAAGAGCCTGCCCGTGGTCGCCGCCTCCGCCGCCTCCGGGACCGTCGCGCGGCGCCTGGCGGAGCTGCTCGCCGAGGACCGCTCCCCGGCGGGCGGCGCGGAGGCGGAGGCGGTGCTGCTGGAGGCCGCCGAACTGATCGAGGAGTGCGGGGGCCGGCGGGCCTGCGAACGCGAGGCCGAACAGGCGCTGGCCAGGGCGCGTGCCAGCCTCGACCTGGTGCCGATGCCCGCCGGCGTCCGCGCGCAGTACACCGCCCTGGCCGACTCCTTCGTCGCCCGCGTGATGTGACGTGTCGTCCCGTCACGCTCAGAGTCCGGCCCCCTCATCACCCCGCGGAGCGCCGATGTCCCTCCCACTGAACCAGCACCCGCACGACGGCTTCGACCGGCAGAACCGGCTCGAAGGCGCGGTGGCGGCGAGCACCGGCCTGCTGCTCGCCACCCAGCTGCCCACGGGCGCGTGGACCAATCCCCGCCCCGCCGCGGTCTCCGGCACCGCGGGCGCGGCCCTGGCCCTGCACCTGGCGGGCACCGTGGCCGACCGCGCCCTGGCGGAGGGCGGCTGCGCCTGGCTGCTGCGGGTGCGCAACCCCGACGGCGGCTGGGGCACGCTCGAGGGCTTCCCGTCGGACGCCGTGGCGACCTGCATGGCGGCGGCCGCCCTGACGCTGGTGCGCTGGCCTGGCTCGGCGCCGCGGGGGGCGTCGAGGCCATTGAGGACCGCACGGTCCGGCAACTGTGCTCGCTGGTCCTGGCCCTGGCGGGCCTCGGCGACGCCGGCGGGGTGTCCCGCGTCCCGGTCGAGCTCGTGCTCCTTCCGGCCGCGCTGCGCCGCAAGGTGCTGTCCTACCTGTCCCCGCCGTTCGTCGCGCTCGCCCTGCTGCAGTCCCGCTTCGGCGCCCCGGGACCGCTCGCCCGCGGTGCGCTCGCGGCCGCGCGACCGGCGGCCGTCCGGCTGCTGGGCGCGGTGCAGTACCAGGAGGGGAACGTCGGCTCGTACGGGGGTGATCCCTGGCTGACCGGCCTGGTCGTCACGGCCCTGGCGAGCACCGGCTCGGTCGCATCGCCGGAATCCGTCGGGTCGTCGGGCGCCGTTGGGTCGTCGGGCTCGGTCACGTCGCCGGGCGTCGCCACGTCGCCGGACGGCGCGCGCCTGGTCGCGGCGGGCCTCGACTACCTGCGGGCCACCGTCCAGCCGGACGGCTCCTGGTGCATGATCCACGGGATGGAGACCGCCCGGGTCGAGGTCACCGGCCCGGCCTTCGCGGCCGCCGCCCTGGGCACGGCCGGGCTCGCGGACGACCCCCGGCTCGTCCGCACCAGGACCTGGCTGGCCGACTGCCAGCAGACCGCGCCGTTCCCGCTCTACGACTGCCCGCCCGGGGGCTGGACCTGGTCCGGACCCAAGGGCTGGCCGAACGTCCTCGACTCCCTCGCCGTGCTGGAGGTGCTGCTGCAGGGCGACCGCGACGCCCCCGCGCTGCGTCGCGGCCTGGACTGGCTGCTGGCCCGGCAGGACCGGCGCGGCTCGTGGAGCACCTTCGTCCGCAACACCCTCGTCCCGCTGGACGGCCCCTGCCCGTACATCACGGCGAAGGCGCTGCTGGTCCTGCACGAGGCGGGCGTGCCCGCGAGCGACCCCAGGCTGGTGCGGGGCCTGCGGTGGCTGCTGCGCCGACAGGACCGGGACGGCGGCTTCCGGGCGCTGTGGCACCGGGGCGTCGTCCCGGCCACCGTCGCCGTGCTGCGGCTGCTGGCCGCGCTCGGCCGCTCCCGGAGCCCGGTCGCGCAGCGTGCCCTCGACCGCCTGCGGGCCGCACAGCTCCCGGACGGCTCCTGGTCCACCGGCGACCGGGGAGAGCCCGGAACGGTGGACGAGACCGCCCGCGCCGTCCTTGCCCTCGCGGCCTGCGGGGACGGTGCGCGGGCGGCGCGCGGCGCCGACTGGCTGCTGGAGCACCAGCGGCCGGACGGGAGCTGGGAGCCCGGCCGGACGTGTGTGTACATCCGCGACCATGTGCACTACAGCGACTTCCTGATGGCCCAGGGCCTGGCGCTCTCGGCGCTTTCGGCGGTCTCTGCACTGGCGGACCTGTCGGAGCCGTCCGACTCGTCCGACTCGTCCGACTCGTCCGACGTGTCCGAGGTGTCGGCGCCGGCGGCCGGTGCCGGGACGGGGGACACCCGATGAGCGGGGCCGCGGGCGCGGGCCCGGTCCGGGGCCCCTGGGACGCGATCGTCTGCGGCGCCGGGGTGGCCGGGCTGGCCACCGCCCGTGCCCTCGACCTCGCCGGGCTGCGGGTGCTCCTGCTGGAGAAGCAGCGGGTGCCCGTGCCGATCGCCAAGGGCGAGGTGCTGCAGCCCAGTTCGGTGCGGATCCTGCGCGAGTGGGGCGTCATGCCGCTGCTGCTGCGGCGCGGCGCCGTCCCGCTCGGGCAGCTGATGATCCGCGACGCGGACGGCCGGCGCCTGATGCTCTTCGACTACCGGACGATGCCCGGCGAGGACCGCCAACTGTTCTCCCTCGACTACCCGGAGATCCTGGCGGCCCTGCGCGAGTCCCTGGGCGAACGGGTGGAGTCCTGGCCGGGCGCCCTGGTCGACGGGCTGGTCCGGGACGGCGGACGGGTGTCGGGAGTGCGGGTCGCCTGGCAGGGCCGCGAGCGGGAGCTGACCGCACCGCTGGTGGTCGCCGCCGACGGACGCTCGTCGAAGCTGCGGCGCGACGCGGGCATCGGGACGACGTCCGCCGAGTACGGGCACCGGCTGCTGTCCTTCGACATCGACGGCGTCCCGGCAGCGGCACCCGAGGTGACGACCTATCTCACCGGCGACGGCCTGCGGCTCGCCTACCCGCTGCCCGGCGCCCGGATGCGGCTCTACGCCCAGGTGCGCCCCGACGCGTTGCGCGGCACCGGCCCGGAACGGCAGGCGCGCCTGGAGGGCTGGTGCCGCGAGCTGCTGGCGGGCACACCCGCGCTGCGGCCGCTGGAGGAGCGGCTGCGCGCCAGCCTCGGCAGCCGGCAGCTGCTCAACCTGTGGCGGTTCACCGCCGACGTGCTGGCTGTCCCCGGGCTCGCCCTGGTCGGCGAGGCGGCGCACTGCGTGCACCCGATGGCGGCCCAGGGCATGAACACCGCCATCGCCGACGCCGAGGCGCTCGCGGCGTGCCTGAGCGGCCGGGGCTTCGCCGCCGCTGCGTCCACGGCCACCGTCGACCGGGCGCTGGAGGCGTACGCGGCGCAGCGCGTGGGCTGGGTGCGGCACATGGACCGGATGAGCCACGACGCGACCCGGATGATCACCCAGCTCTCCAGGTCCGGCCAGGCGCTCGGGCGCCGGGTGCTGCGCCGGATGGACGGCAACCCGCGGCTCCGGTACCAGGCCACCTACAACATGGCGGGGCTCGGGATACGCCCGTTCACCGCGCTGGACCGGCTGCACCAGTTGGGCCTGCCGGACCCGCGCGCCCGGCGCGTGCCGGACTGGGCGTGACGGGGCCCGCCGGACCGGGCGCGACCGGGGTGCCGACCGACGAGGAAGGACGGAACAAGGGGATGGACCGATCACGCGGGGCCGACGGTGCGGACGGGGCCGACGGAGCGGACGGAGCCGTCGGCGCGGCCGAGGGCGCGGCGGACGAACGGGCGGACCGGCGCACGGAGCGGTCGCGCCGTCCCGCGCTGCGCCGTGCCGTCGTCCTGGGCGGTGGCTTCGCGGGCATGCTCACCGCGTCGGTGCTCGCCCGGCACGCGGAGCAGGTCGTCGT
>NZ_JZWY01000875.1:0-1395 GCF_000966955.1 Streptomyces sp. NRRL S-495 | reverse complement strand
CAGGTCGTCGTGCTCGACCGGGACCGGCTGCCCGCCGGCCCGGTCGCGCGGGCCGGCCTTCCGCAGGCCCGGCACGGACACCTGCTGATGGCCTCCGGGGCGGCGAGCCTGGAGGCGCTGCTGCCCGGGCTCACCGACTCCCTCACCGCGGCCGGGGCCCGCCGTCTCGCCCTGCCCGGGGACCTGGTGACGCTCACCCCGCACGGCTGGCTACCCCGGATCGGCGAGGCCTCCCACGGCTGGTGCCTCGGCCGGGACCTCCTGGACTGGATCGTCCGGGACCGGGTGCTCGCCGATCCCGCGATCGAGCTCCGCCAGGGCGTCCACGGCGAGGGGCTGGTCGGGGACGCCCGCCGGGTGACCGGCGTGCGGGTACGGGGTGGGGCGTGGCCGGACGGCCGTGAACTCCCCGCGGACCTGGTGGTGGACGCCACCGGGCGGGGCTCGCGCGCACCCGACTGGCTGGCCGGGCTCGGCCTGCCCGAGGTCGTGCAGGAGCGCGTCGACTGCGGGCTCGTCTACGCGACCCTGCTGGTCCGCGCGCCCGAGGGCGCGGCAGCCTTCCCCTCGGTCTCGATCCAGTCGGGACCGGGCGCCGGTCCCGGGCGGGCGGGCGTGATCTTCCCGATCGAGGACGGCCGCTGGCTGGTCACCCTCTCCGCCACCCGCGGTGCGGAGGCGCCGCGCGACGAAGCGGGGTTCCACGCCTTCGCGCGCGCCCTGCCGCATCCGCTGATCGCGGATCTGCTGCCGCTCTGCGAACCGCTCGACCAGGTGCGCCGCTACGGCAACACCGCCGACCGCCGCCGTCGCTACGACCGGCTGCGGCGGTGGCCGGCGGGCTTCGCGGTGGTGGGCGACGCCGTCGCGCACACCAACCCCGCCTACGGGCACGGCCTGTCCGTCGCGGCGGCCGGCGTACTGGAGCTGGCCCGGGCCCTGGAGCACCGCGGCGCGGACGACGGACGCGTCACCGCGGGCGTCCAGCGGGCCGTCCACCGGGCCACGCGGGCCGCGTGGAGCCTGGCCACCGGCCAGGACGTGCTGTACCCCGACGTGGCCGGAGCCCGGCCGACCCGGGGCGACCGGACGCGCGCCCGGCTGGGCGAGCGGCTCCAGGCCGTGGCGGTGCGCGCGGACGGCACCGGGGGAGACGCCGACGCCGTGCTCCGCACGCTCGTCCGGCTGGGCACCCTGGAGGGACGGCCCGCGGACCTGGCCCGCCCCGCAGCGGTGCGCGCGCTGCTGCGCGGCCCGGCTCCGGAGGTGCTTCCCGGCCGTGAACCGCCCCTCACGGAAGGCGAGCTGGCCTTGCTGGGTGACGGTGCGCGTCGTCTCCACGATGGGGCGCGTGGTCGGGTGGTGTGAGGCTGTCGGGGTGTTGTCGGTCGGGGG
>NZ_JZWY01000874.1:0-6179 GCF_000966955.1 Streptomyces sp. NRRL S-495 | reverse complement strand
GGGCAGGAGCGGGCGCGGGGGCCGGTGCCGGGGCACCGGGCAGGCTGAGCACCATGCCCGGCACCACCACGTCCGGGTCGGTGAGCCGCTCGCCGTCGGGCGCCTGGACGCCCTGGTTCGCCTCGAACAGCTTCGGCCAGGCCTCCGCGTCGCCCAACTCCCTCTGGGCGATCGCCGACAGGCTCTCGCCGGCCTTGACGGTGACGGTGCCGCCCTGGGCCGCGCCGCCGGCCGGGCCGGTCTGTGGCGTCCCGGCCGGAGCGGGGGCGGGGGCGGCGGGCCCGGGGGTCGCCTGGTCGGGCTTGGCGTCGGCCGGCATGGCGAGCTTCCAGCCGGGCTGGATCGGCCGGTCCGCGTCGAAGCGGATCCCCGAATCGTCCATCACCCGGCCGTCGTTGAGCTTGGCGATCTCCGTCCAGCGCTCGCCGGAGCCGAGTTGGCGCTCGGCGATGGACCACAGGCTGTCGGCCGGGCGGCTGTCCCGCACGGTGTAGCCGGCCTGCGGGTCGGCGGCGGGGGTGACGGCCGGCGCGGCCTGCGCGGCGGCCTGCTGCGCACCCGCGGCCACCTGCGCGGTGGCGGCGGCCGGCGCGTGCTCGGCGGTGGCAGCGAAGGCCGAACCGGCCACCGGCACCAGGGCGATGACCGCGCCGACCAGTCCGGCCGCGGCCCGCTGGCTCCAGCCGAAGGCCGGGATCCGCCGGGCCACCCGGCCGCGCAACTGCGCCGGGATCTCCAGCAGGACGGAGAGCGCGAAGCACGCCCAGCCGACCCAGCCGACCACCACCAGCAGCCAGAGGAACAGCCGCCCGTCGTCGGGGCTGGTCAGCAGCGCGCCGATGCCGTCGGGCGCGAGTTCGCCCATGTCGGCCACCGAGCGGGTGCCGTACAGCAGCAGGGCGGGCACGCCGACCATCAGGACGAGCAGGGTGATCAGGGCCGCGATCGCGGCGAGTACGGCGCCGCCCCGGCCGCGCCGACGGCCGCCGCGCGCCCGATGGGACGGCAGCGGCGCCGGCCGTCGGCCGGACGCGGGGGTGGCGTTCGCTCCCCGGGCCGGACGCCCGGCACGGGTCTGGTCCTTGGCGCGTGGCGCGGCCATCAGGCGGTCTCCGCTTCCTTGACTCCGTGGACGAGGGTGGCGCTCCCCTTGCCCGTGACCTTCCCTTTGCCGAGTTCGCCCAGCAGGACGGGGCGGAACTCGGCCCGCACCGTGATCGTGACGGTGGCGCCGTCCGGGGAGAATTCCACGTCGGCCGCTGACAGCCCGTACAGCGCGAGGTAGCTGTCGGCCGCGGCCTCGACGTAGGTCCGTGCTCTCAGTTTGTACCCTTCGCCCCTCAACAGGGCTGCTTCGTCCAGCTGTTGGCCGGCCATCCGGGCGGCCTCCTGGGCGTAGGCGTCGACCCGCTCGGCGAGCCGCAGCTTGCCGCCGGCGTCGATGACCAGCGCGATGACCAGCACCACGTAGGCCGCACAGATGGCGACGAAGATCGACAGCGCGCCCCGGTCCGAACGGCCGCCGAGCGGACCGCCCAGCCGGGCCCGCGACGTCCGGGCTCGCAACGTCCGGGCCGGCAACGTCCGGGCCCGCAACGTCCGGGCAGCGAGCGGCCGGGCACGGGGCGGCCGCACCGCGCGCGTGCGTACGCGTGCCATGGCGTTCCCTCCCCACCAGCTCCTCCGCCCTCCCCAGGGCGTCCTCCGCTTGCGTCTCCCCCGCCCGACGGCTCCCCAATCCCCGTCCGGCCGCCTCGTCCTCACAGCCCTGTCACCCCCCGCCCCACGACCCGACACAATCTCCACCCACTTGCCGCGCTCGACCCACTCGACCCACTCGCCTCGCTCGGGCCCCCGCCCCACCGGACGGCACCCCGCGCCTCACTGGCCCCGGTACCGGTCGACCACCGAGGCGAACGAACCGGTGAGCGTCTTCGGGAAGAGGTCCGGCCCGCCGATCAGGTCCCCCAGGTAGACCTCGCAGGACACCGTCACCTCGACCGTCTCCCAGGTGACACCTTGACTGGTCCGTTTCTTCTTCTCCGTGGTGACCTTGCTGCTCCGGCAGTGCACTCCCTGCTGCTGCATCGAGTCCGCGGCGGACGCCTTCGCCACGGCCTCCAGGTCGCCCGTGCGGGTCATCGAGGCCGCGCGGGCCGCCGAGCGGGCCGCCGCCTCGACGGTGCCGCCGGCGGTCTGCATCCGGCCCGCCACGACCGCGACCAGGATCAGCGCGACCACGGCGGGTGCGACGATCGCCGCCTCGATCGCCGTACTGCCGCCGTCCCGCCCGCGCCCGGACCGGGCGGCACGGCGGGCGGCGAGCCCGCGTCCAGGTACAGGTCCGGGCCCAAGCGCAGGTCCGGGCCCGCCCCGCCCCGCCCGGTCCACGTCGTGCGCGGACCGGGCCGGGCGTGCCGACCGCCGTCCCCAGCGCACCGGCCGACTCACGGCCGCACCACCGGGGGGACGAACCGCTCGCGCGGGGCCTCGGCGAACTGGGTGACGGTCGGCGGAGTGATGAACGGGATGATGACCGGGGGCGTCACCTCGACGGTGACCTTGATCAGCACCGGCGAGCTGCCGTCCGTGACGACCCGGTGGTCCGTGTTGCCCTGTCGCGTCAGGAAGTCGTCGGCCTGCCGCCGCGCGGCCTCGTCCTTCTGCGCGTCGGTCCGGTTCCCCTGACCCCGCCCCGCGTCGACGCCCTCGCGGGCAGCACTCAGCGCGAGTTGGCGGTGGTACCACCACATCCCGGTCTGGGTGACAGTCATGATCAGGATCAGGACGATCGGGAAGACGATGGCCAGACTCAGGGTCATCGCCCCCCGGTCGGAACGGCGAGGACCAAGACGGCGGGGACGAGGACGGCGGAGGCGACGACGGTGGATCACGAGCCGGCCGGAGCCCCGGCGCCGCCGGTGTACTTCGGGTCCTGGTTGACCTTGGTGACGACCTTGTCCTTCAGAGCGACCAGGGCGAACACCACCAGGCCCGCGATGAACACCAGCGCGATGACGGCGAGCGCGAGTTCGATGCTGATGGCGCCCTTGTCGCCACGCGCCCGGGCGGCCTTGACCCGGCCCATCCGGAAGTGGAAGAGCGTGGCGGCGAACTGGAGCGGCAGCAGGGCCGCGCCGACGAGTAGGAAGACCAGTGGCTTGAGTCGGTCCTTCATGAACTGCTCCCAGGGGTGAGATGTGGTGACGGAGGCGCTGACCTCCGCGACGGGGTGACTCATCGAACGGGGTGTCCCATCGGACGGGGTGGTTCATCGGACGGGGTGGTTCAGTTGAGCATCTTGAACAGTGCCGGGAAGACGACCAGGAAGGTCATCAGCAGAGTCAGCGCGGACCCCGGAGCCACCATCCGCTCGCTGTCGGCATTGGCCCGGGCGAGGTCCTCCGCCAGCAGTTCGCCCCGCAGGCCCTTGGACCGGGCCCGCAGGGTGTCGTAGACGGCGGCGCCGTCGGTACCGGAGATCCGCATGATGTCGGCCAGGTCCTGGAGCGGGGTCAGGCCCAACTCCTCCGCCAGCGCGTCCAGTCCGGCCCACGGCGGCAGCCGGTCGGTGGCCGCCCGGTCCAGCGCGTCCCGGATCCGGAGGAACACCGCGCCGCGCCCGACGGCGGCGGCCCGGCGCAGCGCCTCGGCCGGGCCGAGGTCGGCGGCCCGTTCCATCGCCACCAACTCCAGGTAGGCGGCGATGCCGTGCAGGTACTCGACCCGCGCCTCCTTGGCCTCGCCGCGCACGATCCCGTCCGGGACGAACCAGAGCAGCCCGGCCAGCAGCGGCCCGACCACCAGCGGCAGGGCGAAGGGCAGGTCCAGGCCGAGCAGCAGCGCCGCCACCACCAGGTACGGTGGCAGCGCCAGTCCGAGCAGGGCGAAGAGCAGCTTGTGCGCCATGAACCGGGCCGGGGTGCGGCCGATCAGGGCGAGCTCGCGCTCCGGGATGCGGACCCCGCGCAGACGGACCGAGCGCTCGCCGATCCGGTCGAACCAGCGCGGCCGGTCGTCCGGGTCGGGGGTGCGGTCGGCCGGGGTGCGGTGCAGCCGGTCCAGCGCCTGGCCCAGGTCGGGCGGCGAGGGCCGGAGTTCGGCGATCAGCATGGCGACGCCGCCCGCCGCGACGGCGCCGGCCAGCACGGACCACGGGGAGATCATCGGACCTCCCCGAGCAGTCGCGCGGTGCCCTCGGCACCGTCGGTCCCGTCGGCCGGGGCCGGTCCGTCGGCTCCGTCCGGGGCCTGCCCGTCGCCGCGCCGGCGCAGCGCGCGGCCGGTCCGGCTGCGGCGGTCCGGCTCCAGCAGCCGCGGCACCGGCGGGTACGAGGCCAGCGCGCGCATCCAGGCGATCACCGCCACGAACAGCGCGCAGATCACGCCGAGCACGATCTGGCCGAGCGCCGTGCTGTAGGGGGCGGTGTACTCGGTGTTGAACGAGCCCACCGTGACGACCAGCAGGATGATGCCCACCAGCCAGCGGATGGTGGTGCGGTGCTTGGCCCGGTCGGCCTCGATGGTGCGCCGCTGCCGGACCTCCTCGCGGACCGACTCGGCCATGTCGGACAGCGCCCTGGCCAGGCCGGGGCCGCTGTCGGCGGCGCGCAGCACCAGCGCGGCGAGCACCTTGTCGGCGGTGGCGTCGGCCATGCTGTCGGCGAACAGCCGCAGCGCCTCCTCCGGGCGCCAGCGGGCCTGCAGCCGGGCGGCCAGCTCGCCGACCTCGGCCTCGATCGCGGCGGGCGCGGTGCGGCGGCTGGTGATGATGGCCTGGTTCAGGCCGACGCCGAGCAGCAGCACGTCGGCGATCCGCTGGGTCCACTCCGAGAGCGCCTCCAGCCGTTCGATCCGGTCGGTGTCGGAGCGGGTGGTGTCGAACAGCCAGGGCAGGCCGAACACCGCCAGCGGCACCAGCAGCACCGTCAGTGGGATGCCGGTGAACAGCCAGCCGAGCGGCGCCCCGATCAGGGTGAGCGGCAGTTGGATCCGGCGCAGCCGCGCCATCCGGTGGGAGGCGGTGCCGGGCGCGCCGTACCAGAACACGTGCAGCCGGGAGGCCAGCGGGTTGAGCTCCCGGGGCTCCGCCGGCTCCCGCGCCGGGTCGCTGCCGCGCGCCCAGGCCACCAGGGCGACCAGGCCCGCCGCGACGGCGAGGCCGCAGAGCACGAAGAGCGGCATCACCGGGCACCACCGCCGATCCGCAGCTGGAGCGGCTCGGCCCAGCTGCCGTAGCGGGAGCCGAGCAGCGCGGCGTCGAAACCGGCCCGGCGCAGGTCGTCCAGGCACTGCGGCGGGGTGTGCGGGACGGCGCGCGGCTCGCCCAGCTCGGGGCGCGGACCGAACACCGTGTTCAGCGCCGGCCGGCCGCTCTCGCCGAGGCCCGCGACCTCCAGGACGTGCGAGACGAAGCGGTGCCGGCGGCCGCCGACGTGCGTCTCGTCGACCATCGACACGTGCACGATGAAGTCCACAGCGTTGGCGGTGAGCCGGTAGGCGAGCGCGTCGGTCATGTGCGAGCCGTACTCCAGGCAGAGTTCGGCGATGCGGTCGACGACCATGTGCGGGCCGCGCGCGTGCAGGGTGCACATCGAGCCGCCCTCGCCGTTGGTCATGACGCGCAGCATCGGGACGACCTCGCCGGAGCGGACCTCGCCGACGATGATCCGGGAGAGGGTCATCCGCAGCGCCGCCGGGATGAGGTCGCCGATGGTCAGCTCGCCGGCCGCCCGGCCCTCCACCCGCTCGCCGTTGCCCTCCCGGGCCTCCATCGGGACGACCTGGCGCAGATGGCCGAGGGTGTGCAGCCAGAGCTCGAACTCCGACTCCAGGGTGCCGACCCGCTCGTCCGGCGGGATCTCGGCGGCCATCGCCCGCAGCAGGCTGGTCTTGCCGACGCCCTGGGTGCCGGTGATCATCACGTTCTTCCGGGCCCGGATGGCCGAGGCCAGGAAGGCCGCGAGAGTGCTGTCCACGGCACCGAGCCGGACCATCTCGGGCAGGGTCGCCGAGGCCACCCGGTGCCGGCGGATCGCGACGTACGGGCGCGGGGTGACCTCGGTGAGCGCCTGGAGGCGCATGCCGCCCTCCAGGCGCAGGGCGAGCATCGGGCTGGCGGTGGACAGCGAGCGTTCGCCGCCGCCGTGCTGGCGGGCCAGGTCCTGGAGCAGCTCGACG
>NZ_JZWY01000873.1:0-681 GCF_000966955.1 Streptomyces sp. NRRL S-495 | reverse complement strand
TCCTGGAGCAGCTCGACGAGTTCGGCGTCGCTGTCGGCCACCGGCGGGACCTGGCGCAGCGGCTGGTGGACCCGGGAGACCCAGACGTCGTCGCAGCCGTTGACGAGGATGTTCTCGATGTCCGGGTCGTCCAGGTAGGGCTGGAGCCGGCCGGCCCGGAACAGCAGGTCGAAGACGGCCTCGGCGAGGGCGCGGTCCTGTTCCCGGGTCGGCGGGATGCCGTGGGTCTGCGCGTAGGTGTCGGACCAGCGGGCGACGGCCTCCTCGATCAGCGCGCGGCCGCGCTGGCGGCGGGTGGCCCGGTCCGGCTCGGTGCCGGAGCCGGAGGTCAACCGGGTGATCTGCTGGTGCAGTTCGGCGGCGACCTGGCGCTTCAGCTCGCGCGCGACCGCGGGGTCGACGGCGGGCCGGGTGCCGGCGCCGCGCCGGTCGAGCGAGGGCAGCGCGGAGGGGACGGCGGTGGGCGTGGCTGCGGCGGCGGGAACGGCGTCCGTCGGCGCTGCGGCCGCCTGGCCCGGGGCCACCGGGCCGGGGGCGGTCGGGCCGGGCGCTGTCGGGCCGGGGGCGACCCGGCCGGTGGTCATCGGCCCGACCGGGCCGGGCAGTGGCGTCGACCAGGGCAGCGCGGCCGGGTCGGTCGCGGGCTGCTGGTGCAGCGGACTACCGCGCACGGAGCACCTC
>NZ_JZWY01000872.1:0-1492 GCF_000966955.1 Streptomyces sp. NRRL S-495 | reverse complement strand
GTCTGGTCCCGGACCTCGGGAGCGGGGGCGGGGGCGGGAGCGGGGGCGGACGATCCGGGCTCCGGGTACGGCTGAACTCCCGGTCCCTGGTACGGGCCGCCGGGGTGAGGACTGTTGGGGTACGGGGCGCCCGGGTACACGGCCTCGGGGTGCGGGCCCTCGGGGTACGCCCGGTCCGCGTACGACTGGCCGACCTGCCCGTGCCCGGGGAACGGCGCCGGGGCGGCCGGCTGCGGCGCGAGCCCGGCGAGCGGCGCCACCGGGCCGGTGGTGATCACGGGCGGCACCGGGCCGTACGGCTGCTGCTCGTACGGCTGTTGCCCGTAGGACTGTGGCCCGTACGGCTGCTGGTACGCCTGCTGCTCGTATCCCTGCTGTTGGTACGACTGCTGCTGATACGACTGCTGCTGGTACGTCGGCTGCTGGTACGTCGGCGCGGGCTGCGGTGCCGAGGCCGCCGCTGCTGCTGTCGCTGCGGGCCCGGCGTACCCGTACCCGGCCGCGTCGGCCTGCTGGGGCCCGGCCGGTCCGGCCGGTGCGGCCGTCCCGGTGCCGGGCACCGCCGTCGGCCCGACAGCCTCCGCCGCCGTCCCGGCACCCGTCCCCGGCCCGAGCTGCGCGGGCCCCGCCACCGCCGGAGCGAGCCGCTGGCGCCGCCGGCGGACCGTCAACTGGATCTCGTCCGCCGCCGACCGCGCCGTGCGCATCAGCTCCGAGCGGACGAACCGCCGGTCGGTGACGTCCCCGCCGTCCGACAGCACCTGGGCGGTGCGCCGCGCGTGCGGCAGCAGGCCGAGCACGGGCAGCCCGAACTCCTTGGACACCTCGGCCCCCGAGTACGGCCCCTCGGCGATCAGCAGCAGGCCCAGCGCGTCGGCGCCGGTACCGGCCGAGGCGAGGTCCTCGGCCAGCGTCGCCAGCCGGGGCCGGGCCGCGCTCAGCCCGCGCAGGGTGGTGCGCACGGCCGCCGCGACCACGTCGGCCCGGCGGGCCAGCACCGCGCTGGTGCCGGTGGCGCCGGAGCGGCCGAGGTCGAGGATGACGTCGTAGCCCTGCGGCTCCAGTCCGTGCAGCACCTCCATCAGCGGTTCCCAGGTGTAGGCGAGGCCGGGCGCCTGGGTGGGGTCGGTCAGGCCGGGCAGCAGGAGGCGTTCGGCGTTGCCGGCCGGGGAGAGGTCGATCAGCTGCTCCCAGAGGGCCTGGCCGAGCAGTCCCCGGCGGTCGGCCACGGCGAGGTTGCGCAGTCCGTAGACCGCCTCGACCCGGCCCTCCAGGGCACCGGCCAGGACGGCGCCGCCGTCCGGGTCGCACTCGACCAGCAGGATGCGGCGGCCGGGCTGCAGCGGCCAGGCCAGCAGCAGCGCCAGCGCGGTCGTGGTGGCGCCGGGTGCCCCCGGGGCGCCGACCACCGCGATCACGGCCATCTCAGTTCCCACCCGCCCCGGTCGGCGCGCCCGAGGCCGCGGGGCGTCCGGCGGCCGGGGCACCGGCG
>NZ_JZWY01000871.1:0-9704 GCF_000966955.1 Streptomyces sp. NRRL S-495 | reverse complement strand
CGCGGAGCCAGCACCACCTGGATCCGCCCGGTGGCCACCCAGCCCGCCAGCCGGGCGGCGTCCGCCTCGTTGACGACGACGTCGAAGACCTGGCTGCCGTCGGCGTCCACCCGGCCGGCGTTGAAGACAGTGGCGGCGAGGGTCTCGGACCGCCCCCCGTCCGAGGTGTACACCACGATCACCGGCAGGCCCGGCTGGAGCCGGGTGGCCGGCAGCTGGGTGCGCCGGGCCGCGACGCCGACCAGCAGCTGCCCCGGGTTCAGGACCAGCGACTGCGCGAGGTCCGACCTGGTCAGCAGCCCGCCCCGGTGGAGGTCCGTGGTGGCCCGCATGCCGATCGCCTTGGCCCGGTCGGCCGCGTCCAGCGGCTTGAGCGCCGGGTCGCTCGCGATCCGGACGGTCACCAGGTCGCCCTCGGTCAGCGCCTGCCCCCACGGCACGTCACGGGCCAGCGCCAGCACGGTGATCCGCTGGCCGGTGCTGTTGTAGAGCACCGCGCCGCCCAGCCCGCCGGCGGCTATCAGGGCCACCGCCATGGCCAGCACGGCGGGCCGCCTGCGCCGGGCGCCGAGCGCCCGCCCGGGGGTGCGCGGGGCACCGCGCCCCTGCTCCGGCACGGCCACGGGCGCGGGCGCGGTGCTGCTCGCGGTCGCCGTGGCGGATGTGCCGGAGCCGGATGCGGCAAAGGTACGGTTCTCCACCGGGCTTCGGCCTTCCTCGCGTCGTTCGTCGTTCGTCGGTCGTTGCTGTGCTTGCGGCGGTGTCGGGTCGCCCAGTCGAGGTCGCCCGGTCGAGATCGCCCAGTCGAGGTCGGCTAGTTGAGGACCTGTACCTCGGCCACCGGGAACTGGAGCCGCACGCTGGTCTCCAGGTCGATCGGCGCCACCGTCTGGGTGCCGCCGGTGATGGTGACCTCGCCGACCCAGTGCACGGTGAGGGTGCCGTAGAAGAGGCCCGCCTTACGGGTGCCGGAGCCGGTGGTGAAGACGTGGCCGCAGGTCGGGGACGGGGTGGCGCCGTACTTCGGCTCGTACGGGGTGCCGGCGCCCTCGCACGTCTTCACCGTCTCCTTCTTCGGGTCCAACTGGTCGCCCAGGCTCCACTCCAGGCTCTTCAGCCGGGGGGTGACGGTCACCGCGATGACGTTGCCCCGCGCGGTCTTCGCCGCCGGGGGCTGCGGGTTGGCCAGCCAGAACCAGACCGGCACGCCCACCACGGAAGTGCCCTCGGGGGCGATGCCGGGCACCGGGTCCGGGAAGACGATCTCCTCCGCCGCGCTGCGGGCCAGCGCGACCGGGTTGTCCGGCGGCGGCCCGGCGGGCGGCTGGGCGAAGAACTCGGGGTCAGGCGTGCTGATGCTGCCATCGCTCTGGATACAGGTCGGGTCGTAGACCTTGCCGTCCTCCGGGTTGTGGCCCCTCCAGGCCTTATCGCCCGCCGGGGGCTGCGGGTCGGTGAGCCGGTAGTAGCAGCCGGTCGAGGAACTGAACCAGCCGTACTCGGGGTTGTTGCACGCGAAGTCCTGGCCGTTGTATCGGCAGACCTGCGGCCCGCTTCCGGTCCCACCGCCCCCACCACCACCACCGCCCTTGGGCGGCTTGGTGGTGGTCTCGCTCGTCCCGGCGCAGACCACGTTCACATGGCAGCGGGTCGCACCCCCGGTGGGGGTGGAGTCCGCCGCGGCGGTGCCCGTCGGGGCCATCAGTAATCCGGCGAACAGCGGCGCGCCGATCACCAATCGCCGTACCGGCTTCAGCATGTGCGTCCCACCTCCCGCTTGAACTCGTGGATCAGCCAACGCGTTCGGAACTGTCGTAGCGAAACGGTCGCCACATACCGGGTGAGCCGGTCGGGCGGGTCCATGACCGCGCGGGTCGCGGCGTCCGCCTGGTGCCACCCGGACACGTCCAGGCAGTCCTCGATCACGGCGGTGTTCGGATCGGCCGTGATGTCGACGGACTTCACCACCGGGGAATTCCGCGGACTGCCCGTCATCACCAGTTTGGCGTCGTGCAGTTGCTTGAGGTTGACCAGCGCGTCGGTCAGCACCTGTCCGGACGCGAAGGTGCCGAAGTTCGAACCGTCCGCGTCCGGCTGCCCGTAGGCCTCGGCCTGGGCATTCCACCAGTCCTGATAGGCCCTCACCGCATCGCGCGCGGCGGCGCCTTCGACCCCGTCGGTCGGCGCGTTCCCGACGTTTGCCGAACCACCCGAAGGAGTTACCGGAGTCACCCCCGCAACCGTGGGCGCGTTCGTCCCCAGTCGATCGGCGGACCCCCCGGCCCCACTGCTGGAACAGCCGCTCAGCAGCAACGCCAGAATCACCCCACCGATCCCAACCGCCCCAGGGCGCAACACAATTCCGCGCTGCCGCATCGCCCCACCTCGTCGCAGCCGGCCCCGCATGTGGTCCGGGGCCGCCAGAAGAATTCCGCAGTCCCGCTGGTGTTGCCTCGCGAGCATCGATTCTTCGCCAAACCGAGCCTTCACGGCAACACCTGGGGCCTCCTGACCTTACGCGGAAGGAGGATCCGTCGGGGCACTTTCCCGCCACAGAAGAGCCAACAGTTCTTCGGAAAGCGACAATCCGGCCAATGCGCCCCGAATCGCGGCCCGATTGCGCATCAGCAGGCGCCCGCCCTCCGGCGGTACGAGCAGGCGCACACCCGGCGCCTCGCCCTGCCGCGGGGGCGCGCCGGCACCGTCCCCCTCGTGCGGGGCGCCGCCGTCGAGCAGCGCGCCGACGGCCGGCTGCAGGTCGTGCGGACCGACGGCGGCGGGCGCCCCCGGGACCCCCTGCCGGAGCACGGTGGTGAGCGACCGGCTGAACGAGCCGGGGCCGCCGGGGAGGACGGCCTCCCGGCCGCGTCTGCCCGGGGTGTAGCGGGCGGGCGCGTGCCGGCCGATCCGGCCCCAGAGCGGGACCCGCGGGTAGCTGAGCAGCTCGCCGGCGCCGTCCTCGCCGCCGCCGCGCTCCAGCGCCGCCCAGGTGTCCTTGTCGACCACCGCGTCGACCAGCAGCAGCGCCTCCTCCTGGTCGCCGTGCACCATCGCGCTGACCACCCAGTCCCAGGCCAGCCCGCGCCGGTAGGCGTTGTCGGCGGTGGAGCCCGCGGTGACCAGGGCGAGCCGGCGGCCGCGCGGGTCGGCCACCAACTGGCCCACCAGGCACACCAGCAGCCAGCGACCCGGGCGGGCGGCCGCCTCCCGGACGGCGGTGAGCATGGCGTTGGCGTCCGCGCCCGGCTCCACCACGGTGACCCGGCTGTCGGCCGCGCCGGCGTCGAAGCACATCCCGGGCAGCACCTCGGCCAGTTCCCGGGCGCCCTCGGCCGCCCGGGCCGAACCGCCGAAGGCGCGGTCCGGCCCGCCGTCCGCGCCGATCACCACAAGATCGATCCCGCTTGCCACCCGCACCGCCCCCTCCTGCCCGGCCCCGGTACCCCGGGGCCGCCGAACCGTTCCGCCGCCCGCTCCGGGCCTCGCGGCACACCCGGTGCGCCCCGGTGCCACCGCGGGGCAGGCTATCGCCCCGCACCGTCGGTGTCGGGCCTCCGGGCACCGCCTTCCCGACGAGTGCGGGCCCGCCTGTCCTCCGCCAGTCCTCCGTCCGTCCTCCGCCCGCCCGCCGCCTGTCCTCCGTCCGCTCTCCGTCCGCTCTCCGTCCGCGACCGGACGACGGCCCCAAAGCCCTGCCGCTCAGGGACCATGGGCCCTGTCCGACCGCGCCCGGCGGAGGGACGATCGGACCCATGGACCGTGACGACGCACTGGACGACGAACCGGAGGAACTCGGCGCCGAGGCGTGCCTCCGACTGCTCAGCACCGTGCCCGTCGGACGGGTGGTGTACACCGAACACGCGCTTCCGGCCGTGCTTCCGGTCTCCTTCGAGGTCGTCCCGGACGGGCGCCTGCTGCTCGCCGTGCGCCGGGACAGTGCTACCGCGCGCGGGCTCGACGGCACCGTCGTCGCCTTCCAGGCCGACCGGCTGGACCCGCTCACCCGGAGCGGCTGGAGCGTGCTGGTCCACGGCCGGGCGGACATCGTGCGCGACCCGGAGCAGATCCTCCGCGCGCTGCGCTCGGGGCTGCGGCCCTGGACCGACGAGCCCGACCCGATGTTCGTCGCGGTGGTGCCCGAACTGATCAGCGGCCGACGGCTGACCGCGTCCGGCCACCCCGTCCCGCACGCCTGAGGCCGACTGTTCGGAAGCGCGGGACCGCCCCGGGCGGGCGCTTCCGGCGGACCCCTGACAGGTGACCGGCGAGTAGGCATACTCTGCGGAGTTCGCACCCACCGCACCGCGACCGCTGTCGCACCGCCCGCCCGCCCTCAGGAGCGCTCCGTGACGATCTTCGCCTCCCTCGCCGAGCTGACCGCCGCCGTCGGCACCGAGCTGGGGACCAGCCAGTGGCACACCGTCGACCAGGCGCGGATCGACCTGTTCGCCGAGGCCACCGGCGACCACCAGTGGATCCACGTCGACCCGGAGCGGGCGAAGGAGAGCCAGTTCGGCTCGACCATCGCGCACGGCTATCTCACGATGTCGATGATCCCGGTGCTGGCCAAGGAGTGCTACGGCGTCGAGGGCGTCCGGATGGCGCTGAACTACGGCTCGGAGAAGGTCCGCTTCCCCGCCCCGGTGCCGGTCGGGACGGCGATCCGGGCCACCGCCGAACTCGTCTCGGCCACCGAGGTGTCCGGCGGGGTGCAGGCCGTGGTCCGGTTCACCATCACCAGCGCCGAGAGCGCCAAGCCGCACTGCGTCGCCGAGACGATCACCCGTTTCTACTCCTGATCACAGGGGAAGGCCCCTGGTCGGCGGACGGCGGCCGCCGCTCGCCGGGTCCGGAGGGCCGAGCACGAGTAACCTCCGACGAGATGGTTGTCGTACCGAACCGGTGTCCCCGCCGACGGTGCGCGCCCCGGCATGCCAGGTATCCGTCGCCGTCCTTGGAGGTGCCGTGCCCCGCCCAGCCGCCCCGTGGTACTCCCGCGTCCCCGGCCTGTCCTCCGCCCTCACCGCGCCCCCCGGCCGGACCGGGCTGTCCGGCCTGACCGGGCTGCCCCGGGCGGCCTGGCACCGGGTCCGGACGGACGCCTTCGGCGCCGAGCCGCGGGGCGAACGGCTGGCCCGGATCCACCGCTCCCCGCAGTTCGCCGACGGCGCCTTCCGCAACCCGGTGCCGACCCGCCGGCTGGTCTACGAGCGCAGCCCGCTGGAGATCACCCGCGCCCAGCTGGCGGCCGACCGCGTCCGCCGGGTACCGGCCGCCGCCGTGCCGCTGCACCGGCTGCTCCCGGTCGACCTCGCCGAACCGCCCGCCTCGGGCCTGCGGCTCACCTGGCTCGGCCACGCCACCGTGCTCGCCGAGATCGGCGGCCGCCGGGTGCTGTTCGACCCGGTCTGGGGCGAACGCTGCTCCCCGTTCGCCTGGACCGGCCCCAAACGGCTCCACCCGGTGCCGCTGCCGCTCTCCGAACTCGACGGGGTGGACGTCGTGGTGGTCTCCCACGACCACTACGACCACCTCGACATGGGGACCGTCCGGGCGCTGATCGGCACCGGCGCGACCTTCGCCGTGCCGCTCGGGGTCGGGGCGCACCTGGAGTACTGGGGCGTGCCGGCCGACCGGATCGTCGAGCTCGACTGGTGGGAGTCGGCCGAGGTGGCCGGCCTGACGCTGACCGCCACCCCCGCCCGGCACTACTGCAGCCGCGGCCCGCGCACCAGCCCGCTGTTCCTGTGGGCGTCCTGGGTGGTGGCGGGCGGCGGCCGCACCGTGTTCCACAGCGGGGACACCGGGTACTTCGCCGGCTTCGCCGAGATCGGCCGCCGGCTGGGACCGTTCGACGCGACGATGGTGCAGGTCGGCGCCTACAGCGACTTCTGGCCCGAGGTGCACATGACGCCCGAGGAGGGCGTCCGGGCGCACCTCGACCTCGGCGGCGAGGTACTGCTGCCGATCCACTGGTGCACCTTCAACCTCGCCCCGCACCCGTGGGAGGAGCCCGCCGAGCGGGTGGTCGCCGCCGCGCGGGCGCAGGGCGCCCGGCTGGTGGTGCCGCGACCCGGCAAGCCCTTCGAACCGGTCGACCCGCCCGCGCTGCGGCGCTGGTGGCGCGCGGTGGCCGCGCCGCCCGGGGACGGCACGCCGCTGGTGGTGCCGGACGGGTCCGCGGAGGCCACGGCCGGGCCGGTGCCGCCCGATGCCGAGGCGGCGAGTGCCACCGGTACGGCGGGGGCCACCGGCGGTGCCGGTGGTGCCCCCGGGTCCCCCGGGTCCCGCCCCAGGGTGACGGCCGAGGACGACGGCGTCCCGGTCTGACGCCGCCCGGGACACCCCCCGACCGGACTCAGGCGGGGGTGCGCCCCTCGCGGGCCTGGCGGCGGATCCGCCGCCAGGCCCCCTGCTGCACCAGCAGGGTGAGCACCCCGGCCAGGACGATCCCGGCCATGTTGAGCAGCAGTTGCACGCTGGAGCCCCAGAACTGCCGGAAGTCGCCGTACCCGAGCGCCACCGCCGCATTGGCGGCAGCCGGCACGGTGGTCACCGAGATCGCCACGCCGACCAGCATCCCGGCCTTGGACGAGGTCAGCGAGAGCAGTCCGGCGATGCCCGCCAGGAAGGCCACCACGAACGAGGTCGCGTCCGGCTGCCAGATGAATGAGGTGTTGGGCCGTACCGCGTCGAACTTCTCCTGGCTGAACAGCCCCAGGCCGTCCAGCAGCAGCGTGAAGACGACGGTCAGCGCCATCGCCACCGCAAAGCCCGCCACCAGGGCGTTCAGCGAACGCAGCGCGGGCCGCGCCCGGCGCTGCACCAACGCGACGCAGAACCCGGCCAGCGGCCCGAACTCCGGTCCCACCGCCATCGCGCCGACCACCAGGATCGCGCTGTCCAGCACCGCCCCGCAGGCCGCCAGCATCGTCGCCACGGTGAGGAAGGCGAGGTAGACACCGGTGAGGGTGGACTCCTCGTGGGTGATCTCGGAGACCGCCTCCCACACCAGCGCGTCCGCGCCCTCCCCGGGGGCGAGCCGCTCGGCCTCGTCGGCGGCCGCCGAGAGCGTCAGCCCGACCTCCTGCACGTCGATCGCACCGCGCTCGGGCAGACCCGTCCCGCGCAGGGCCGCCAGCACCTCGTCCGCCGACTCCCGGGCGACGTCGCACAGCACCACGTCCCCCGCCGGGCGGACGGCCGCGTCGGGGAGCAGGACCACATGGGTCACCCCCACGCAGTCGTCCAGACAGCCGAGCACGGGATCGCGCAGGTCGACGGGGACGATCAGACGCAGGTGCAGCACGGATGCTCCGGACGGGTGCGGGGGCGCGGTCCCGCCCACCCTAGACGGGCGGTACGGCCGGTCGGCCGCCCGGCCACGCCCCCGCCCCCGCTCCCGGGGTGGGACGGGCCCCGACCCGCCGGAAGGGCCGGGCCGAGGCCGAGTCGCCCGGCTCAGGCGCCCGCCAGGACGTCGCGCAGCGCTCGGGCCTCCTTCACCAGACGGGCGGCGCCGGGGCGGGCCGCAGTGGCGGTCACCTGCTCGACCGGGCCGCGGGCACCCGAGCGGCGGGCGGCGTCGGTCGCGACCGCGAGCACATCGGCGGTGCCCCGCAGAGCCTCGCCCCCGAGCAGCGCGGGCAGGGCGGGGGCCAGCACCGACCAGACGGTGGCGTAGGCCCCGGTGTCGGCGGCGGTGCCCAGCGCGTGCGCGAGCCGGTTCGGCTTCACCGTCCCGAGCGTGACGAGCTCGCCCAGCTCGCGTCCGAGCAGGGCGGCGTCCAGGTCGCCCCGGGCGGCCAGCACCAGCAGCGCGTCCACGGCGGCGGTGCGGTCCTCCGGGAACCGTGCGCCGAGGCAGTAGGCCAGCGCCAGGTGCAGCGCCAGCCCGGCCGGACCGCCGGCCTCGGTGAGCACGACCAGCATCCGGGCGGCACCGCGCCGATCCCGGTCTGCGGAGTCGGCGAACTGGTCCAGCCAGCGGGCCGCCAGCTCCTCCCGGTGGTGCGGGAGCATCGCGGCCCAGTGCTCGGTGGGCTCCCAGAGCCACTCGTCCTGCTTGCGGACCCGGGCCACGCTGGGCTCGGTGCCCTCCAGCAGCGCCCGGAAGTCCGGGCCGAGCCGCTCGCCCGCGGGCCCGGCCGGTCCGCCGCTGCCGGGCTGGGCGACCGCGATCCGCTTCAGGTCCTCCCACCAGCGGTCCCAGTACCGCAGCGGGCTCAGCGACGCCGGGGCCGGGGCGAACAGCACCCGCTCCGAGGGCTGGCCCGGCAGACCGCCCCCGCGCAACCACGCGGCCACCCACCGCCCGGCGGGCGAGACCAGCCGGTCGACCGCGGCCAGCACCTCCTGGTCCGCCGTCGGGGCGACCCGCAGCAGCGCGGCGTTCAGGTCGGCCGGAGCGGCCGCCACGCCCGCGGCCTCGTAGGCGGCGATCCGCCCGACCAGCGCGGTCGCGGCGATCGCGCCGGTGGCGTCGGTCGGCGTGGCGAGCAGCAGCGGCAGCGGGTCGGCGGCGACCCGCTCGGCCGCCTCGGAGATCCGGGCGGCCAGCACCGTGCCGTACACGGTGTTGTGCTCGCTGCGCAGCGGGTGCCGGCCCTTGTTCCGGAAGACGTGGCCGAGCCGGTGCGGATCCACCTGACCGGCCACCACGGCCGCGAGGTAGAGCGCGTCGGCCGGGCCGCAGTCCTCCCACCGGCCGACGTTCTGCCACGGGTGGGCCCGCAGCACCGGCTCCAGCGCCCCGGCCAGCGCCGGGCGGTCGCGGTGGGCATGCCGGACCAGGCCGTCCAGGACCCGCTCGAAGACGGCGACGCCGGGCCGGCCGGCGGCCAGCAGCACGGCCAGCTCCTCGGCGACCTCCGCCGGGGTGGCGAGCGGCTCGCCGAGCGGGGCGGGCTCGGGGGCCGGCGGCAGCAGCTCGTCCCAGGCGGTGTCGTCCTCCCCCGAGCCGCTGAGGACGGCGCCGAACAGCGCGCCCGCCCTGGCGTGGTGGACGGGGTTGAGCGCCTCGGCGGCGAGGCGCAGCTCCGGCAGGACGGCCTCCCCGGCGGTCTTCAGACGGCGGGCGACCAGGTTGAGCGCCCGCTCCTGGAGGGCGCTGTCGGGGTGGCCGAAGGCATCGGCGGCGGCGAGCGCGACCGGCCCGGAGCGCTCCGGAGCGCTCCTCGCGGCCTGCTCCAGCCAGGCGAGCTGGGCGCGCACCAGCTTCTTCTCGGCCCGGAACAACACCACCGCCGAGGCCTCGGTGACCACCTCCGGCTCGACCAGCCCGGCCTCGTCCAGCCCGGCGAGCACCTGCTGGCCGTGCCCGGCCACCGCCGGGAGCCCGTCGAGCAGCGCCATCAGGTCGCGGACCCGGGCCGCGTACTCCTGCGGCGTGGGCGCGAGCGCGATCAGGACGGTCAGGAACGCCCGCTGGTCGGCGGCCCTGCCGCCGCGCACCAGCCGGCCCAGGCAGAGGTCGATCAGCTCCGCCCGCCCGAACGGGCCCTCCTCGGCCAGCCCGGCGATCGCCGACGGCCAGCTGTCCCCGGGCCGGGGATCGGGGCCGGCGTCCAGTGACCAGGCGACGTCGTCCAGCTCGAACACCCGGGGCAGCAGGACCGGGGTGAAGGTGTCCGCCCGCAGCCGCTCCAGCAGGGTGGTGGCGCTGCCGCGCGGGCTGTTCTCCCTGTCTCTTATACACATCTCTG
>NZ_JZWY01000870.1:0-2686 GCF_000966955.1 Streptomyces sp. NRRL S-495 | reverse complement strand
GCTCCAGCAGGGTGGTGGCGCTGCCGCGCGGGCTGTTCTCCCGCCCGACCCCCGAGCGCAGCCACTCGGCGGCGAAGTCGTCGGAGGCCGGCACCTCGCAGCCGGTGCGCCGCACCACCCGCGCGATCAGCGGGAAGAGGTCCCAGTTGAAGCCGGAGCCGCGCTTGGCGGCGAGCCGGCCCACCACCTCGATCTGCCACTCCTCCGGCTGGGCCTCGACGACCTCGGCCAGGGCGGGGTGGCGGGCCCAGGAACGGCCGTCGAAGTCCCGGGCGCCGATCCAGGCGGCCGCACCGGCCGGGCCGGGGTGGCAGCCGGCACCGGCCACCAGCAGGGCCTCCATCCGCCGGTTGGCCGGCTTCGACCACTCGCTGCGGTTCTCCCGGCGCAGCTCCTTGAGCGCCGGGACGCAGGAGCGCCGCTCGGCCGGAGCGAGCGCGGCGAGCAGCCCGGGCACCCGGCCCGCCCGGCCCTCGCGGACCGCCGTCAGCAGCGCCTCCACGGCGTCGGCCGCTGCCTCGGCGGCTGCCCCGGCGCCCGTCGTGGCCGGCGCCCCCGTCATGATCCCCGCGCTCGTCGTGCTCGTCGTGCTCATCGCGTTCCCTCCCGGTTTCCGCCGTCCTGGGCCCGCGCCTCGCGGACCATGCCGACCGCCAGCACGTGCTTGCACGGCCCGCGCCCGCCCCGGTACTTCGCCCACCAGAGGCAGGTGCAGCCGACCGCGCCCGCCGCCTCCGTCCGCACCCGCTGGATGTGGTCGTCCACCGTGACGACCGCCGTCGCGCCGCCCTCCTCCAGCCGGACGGCGCCGGCGGCGACCAGCGCGCGGGCGGCCTTCAGCCGGGGGTTGGCCGACTCCGCCCGCCCCTCCTGGTACGGGAGCCGGCGGTGGAAGTACGCGGCCTCGGCCACGTCGTAGCCGATCTGCCCGGACGTGCCGAGCCGGGCCAGCGCGGCCCGCACCCGGGCCGGGGTGAGACCGGCCTGCTCGGCGAGTTCGGCGACCTCGATCCTCGGCTCCCAGGCGAGCAGCGCCGCGACCAGGTCGGCGTCCGGTTCGGCGGTGTCGGTGGCCAGCGCCCCGAGGACGCCGCCCTCGCCGCTGAAGCCCCGGGAGGCGTCCGGCGAGAGGGTGAGGGTGAGCCGCATCCCGGGCAGCTCGACCTCCCAGGCGGAGGCCGTCGGGCCGTCCCCGACGACCGGCGGGCCGTAGATCCGCAGCGCCCGGGCGTGCCGCAACACCCGCTGCAGGGCGGCCAGCCGCTCCGGCCCCGGCAGGCAGACCGCGCCGGCCACCGGCCTGGTGGTCGGCCGCAGCGTCCGCCCGGCCAGGACCACCCACTGGACCGTCCTGGCCCCGGCCCGGCCCCCGCGGGGCAGCGAGCGGAGGAAGCGGACCGCCTCGGCGGCGGGCAGCTCGGCCCGCAGGTCGAAGCCGGCGGCCGTCACCTGGGTCTCGGCGAAGCCGCGCAGCCAGCGCTCGGGCAGCGGGACCTTCTTCTCGACGACCGGCCCGTCGAAGGTGGTGACCTCCAGCGCGTCCGGGCCGACGGCGAGGTGCAGCGGCTCGGCCGGAGCGATCCGGGTGAGTGCTTCTCGCAACGGATTGTTGACGTCGACATTGGTGGTGCCGTGGCCGATCGCGTCCCCGTCCAGGCCGGCGGCGAGCACGTCCAGGCGGGCGTAGACGCCGCAGCAGCCGGAGAAGGACTCGAACCGGAGCCGGTCCCCGTTGGCGGTGACCACCGGGTCGAGCGAGGCGCGCAGCAGCGGCTGGTAGTACCGGGCGGCGGCGACGTCGGCCACGGCGAGCAGCGCGGCGGCGGCCGGTGCCGGCTCGGCCAGGAAACCCGCGAAGAACCGCGGGTGGGCGGCGTCCCCCAGCGGGGTGGCGCCGCCGGACGTCTCCAGGGCGAGGCTCCGGCCGGCCGCGCCGTCGAGGACGGCGGACGGGCGCAAATAGGCGTACGCGTGTGCGGATTGCGACATGCCCGTAACGCTAGGTCAGGCCACTGACAATCGGCCGTCCCGGCCCCGGCGGCAGCCCGCCCACCGGTCCGCCGACCGCCCGCCGCGCCTCCGTCCGCCCTCCCCCGGAATCCGGCTAATGGAACACGTTCTAGCAAGCGTGTTCGCCCGGACGGGTTACCCACGTCACATCGGCGGGGCGCCCCGGTCTGCCACTATGGGCCCGTGACAGAGCTGACCGAACAGGACAGACGGGCGATCGACATGGTCGGACCGTTCGCCGATCTGCTGCGGATCGAGGCCCTCGACGAGAACACGTTCCGTGGCCGCTGCCACGCCGGGGCGCCGATGCGCGCGTTCGGCGGCCAGGTCGCCGCGCAGGCCCTGGTGGCGGCCGGGCGGACGATCGGGGCGGACCGCTCGGTGCACTCGCTGCACGGCTACTTCCTGATGCCCGGCGACCCGGGCCACCCGATCGAGTACCGGGTGGACCGGGTCCGCCAGGGCTCCTCCTACGCCACCCGGCGGGTGACGGCGGTCCAGCGGGGGGAGACCGTCTTCACCCTCTCGGCGTCCTTCAAGCGCCCCGAGCCGGCCGCCGACCGGCACCGCGAGATCCCCGCGCTGCCCGGCCCCGAGGAGCTGCCGGACGCCTTCTCGCTCTGGGACGACGAGGCCCGGGCGGCGCTGGTCGCCAGCGGCTTCGGCGCCCTGGAGC
>NZ_JZWY01000869.1:0-4907 GCF_000966955.1 Streptomyces sp. NRRL S-495 | reverse complement strand
GCCCTGGAGCTGCGCTTCGTCCCGCCGGAAGCGCCGGGCGTGCCGCCGGCCGTGCCCGGCATGACGCAGCAGTTCGTCTGGCTGCGCGCCGGCTCCCCGCTGCCGGCCGACGACCCGCTGCTGCACGTCTGCGCCCTCACCTACCTCTCGGACCTCACCCTGGCCTCCACCGCCGGGCTGCACGTCCAGCCGAACTTCTTCCAGCGCACCGAGCCGCCCCGGCTGGTGATGGCCTCGCTGGACCACGCCATGTGGTTCCACCGGCCGTTCCGGGCCGACGAATGGCTGCTGTTCGCCCAGCGCAGCCCGTCCTCCTCGGACGGCCGGGGGCTGGCGCTGGGCGAGTTCTACGACCGAGGGGGCCGGCTGGTGGCCTCCGCCGTCCAGGAGGCGCTGATCCGCGAACGCCTCGTCGCGCCGCGCTGACCACCCGGTCCGTCCGGCCGCACCGCCCGGCCGGCCCCGCCGCGCCCGCCGGCCGCCCGCCATCCGCCGCCCCGCCCGCACCCGGTGACCGAGGGGCGAACGGCGGGCGGCCGGTCGGCGTCATATTCCTGAGCGGCCCCGGCCCGTATCATGGTGCGGGTGACCAAGGTTGACCTGTCACCACGGCCGGTGGAGGCGATGTCTCCGCGTCAGCTCGAACGCCGCGAAAGCCTGATCGCGGCGGCGCTCGCCCTGGTGAACGAGATCGGCGTCGAGCGGCTGCAGATGAAGCAGGTCTGCGAGCGGTCCGGAGTCGCCCTGGGGACGGCGTACCGCTACTTCTCCTCCAAGGACCACCTGCTGGCGGCGGCGATCGCCGACTGGCACCGGCTACTGCTGGCCGACCTGGTGGCGGAGCTGCGCGGACCGCGCGCCGGCCTGGGCGCCACGGACCGGGTGGCGCGGTTCGTCCGCGGCGGCATGCGCGCCTACCAGCGGCAGCCCGAGCTGGCCCGACTGAGAGTGGCCGTCGCCGCCTCCACCGACCCCTTCGCCAGCGAGGCCCTCCAGGGCATGGCCCGGGCCGACAGCACGGCGCTCCAGGCGGTGATGGCCGACGAGGTGCCGGCCGCGGCGAGCGACCTGGTGCGGCACATCGTCGGCCATGCCTGGCAGGGCGAGCTGACCGCCTGGGTGACCGGCCGCACCACGCTGGGCGACGCCCGGCGGCGGCTGGAGGACGTGGTGCGGCTGGTGCTGAACCCGTACGAGACGCCCCGCCCGGCCCCGTACGAGGTCACGTCCACGGCCTGAGGCCCGACGCGAGGCGGGCCCGGCCCTGACGGGTCGGCCCGCGCCCCGTCCTGCCCGCGTGCCGGGGCGCCCCGGGTCGAGCGGCGGGCTTGACCTTCACACCGGTGTGAACTCCTAGCGTGCGGAGCGGTCCGGCCGTCCGGCCCGGACCCGCCCGTTCCGCACGACCCGACCCGCCCAGGAGCACCGCCATGACCACCCGGCCCACCACCGCGCCCGCCGCCCCCGCCGCACCGCTCGCCCGGATCGTCCTGGGCTCGCCCGGATCGTCCTGGGCAGCGGCCCCGGGCTGGTGCTCGCCCACGGCGCGGGCGGCAGCGCCCGCGACAACTGGGGCCCGCTGCTCGACGACCTCGCCACCCGCCGCACGGTCGTCGCCCCCGACTTCCCCGGCTCCGGCGACAGCCCCGCCGAACCGGGCGAGCTCTCCCTCGACGACCTGGCCGACCGCCTGGTGGCCGCCGCCGACGCGGCCGGCCTGGACGGGTTCGACCTGGCCGGCTACTCGCTCGGCGCCGCCGTGGCCGTCCGGGCCGTCACCCGCCACCCCGGGCGGGTCCGCTCGCTGCTGCTGCTCTCCGGGGTGGCCGGTGGCTCGCAGCGGTTCCGGCTGCTGGCCGACCAGGCCTTCGCCCTCGCCGGGCACCCCGAGCTGATGGCCAACCAGCTGCTGACCGTGGTGTTCGGCCGGACCTGGGTGGACGCGCTGCCCGCCGAACAGCTCGCCGAGCTGCGCACCGCCCTGGCCGCCGCCCCGCTCCCGGCGGGCTTCCACGCCCAGTTCGACCTGGCCGCCCGGGCCGACGTCCGCGCCGAGCTGGCCCGGGTCGGGGTACCGACCCTGGTCGTCAGCACCACCGAGGACGGACTGGTGCCGCCGGAGCAGCACCGCGCCCTGGCCGAGGGCATCCCCGGGGCCCGGCTGGTCGAGCTGACGGCCGGCCACCTGCCGATGGTCGAGGCCGCCGCCCGACCTCCGCCGGGGCGCCCGCGCGGGCGCAGCGGGAACACCCGGCCGGGCGGCGGCGTTCGCCCGGTCATGCGCATCGGAGAACTCGCCCGCCTGACCGGGGTGTCCACCCGCCTGCTGCGGTACTACGAGGAGCAGGGCCTGCTCCGGCCCGCCCGCTCGGCCGGGGGCTACCGCGAGTACGGCGAGGGCGACACGGTCCGGGTGCGGCAGATCCGGGGCCTGCTGGCGGCGGGCCTGCCCACCCGGGTGATCGTCGGGATCCTCCCCTGCGCGAGCGGGCCGGTGCCCGCCCTGGAGTCCTGCCCGGACCTGCTCGCCACCCTCCGCGGCGAGCTGGCCGAACTGGACGCGCGGATCGGCGAGCTGACCCGCAGCCGGAACGCGCTGGCCGGCTACCTGGACACCGTCGGACCCGCCGCCCCGCTGCCGGCGGTCCCGCTCCCCGTCGCGGCCTGAGCCCCACCGACGGCCCTTCTCCCCGCCGCGCCCCGGCCCGGCTGACGCCCTCTCAGGTCGCCGCCTCCCGGCGCGCCGTCCCGACTCTCCCGACGGGAACTGGACATAGTACGACATGTATACCTTTTAGATCATGTCGCCGACGCATGCCGTCGGCCCGCCAGTACGCCGTGAGAGGTACCCCATGACCAGTCAGCCCGCCGGGCCGCCGGACGAACCCGCCGCCACCCTCCCCGTCGACCGGGTGGTCTTCGGGATCGGCGCGGTCGCGGTGCTCGGGGTCGTCGCCTGGGGCATCTTCGCCGAGGACAACCTCGGCCGGACCTCCAGCACCGCCCTCGGCTGGGTCCTGCACAACTTCGGCTGGCTCTTCGTCGTCGCCGCCGACATCTTCCTCGCCCTCACCGTGCTGCTCGCGTTCAGCCGCTTCGGACGGATCCGGCTCGGCCGGGACGACGACGAACCGGAGTTCTCCACCCTCGCCTGGGTGGCCATGATGTTCAGCGCGGGCATGGGCATCGGCCTGATGTTCTACGGCGTCGGCGAACCGCTCCAGCTCTTCGCCACGCCGCAGCCCGGCTCGGGACTCGAACCGCAGTCCCCGGCCGCCGCCCAGCAGGCGCTGGAGTTCTCCCTCTTCCACTGGACCCTGCACCCGTGGGCGATCTACGCGGTCGGCGGCCTCGCGCTCGCCTACACCACCTTCCGCAAGGGCCGGGGCAACCGGATCTCCGCCGCCTTCGTACCCCTGATCGGCGAGCGCGGCGCCGACGGCTGGCCGGGCCGGGCGATCGACCTGCTCGCCGTCTTCGCGACCGTCTTCGGCTCGGCCACCAGCCTCGGCCTCGGCGCCCTCCAGGTGGCCGACGGCCTCGGCTACGTCTCCGACGTCAGCAACACCGAGCGCACCCAGCTGGTGATCATCGCCGCGCTGAGCGCCGCCTTCGTCCTCTCCGCCTTCTCCGGCGTGCACAAGGGCGTGAAGTGGCTCTCCACCGCCAATGTGGTGCTGGCCTCGCTGATCATGCTCTTCGTCTTCGTGGTCGGCCCGACCGTCTTCGTCCTGGACGCGATCCCCTCCACCGTCGGCGGCTACCTCTCCGACCTGCTCGCGATGTCCACCCAGACCGGTGCCTTCACGGACGAGAACTGGCTCGGCAGCTGGACCATCTTCTACTGGGCCTGGTGGCTCTCCTGGGCCCCCTTCGTCGGCACCTTCATCGCCCGCATCTCGCGCGGCCGCACCGTGCGGCAGTTCCTGATCGGCGTCCTGCTGGTGCCCAGCGGGGCCACCGTGATCTGGTTCTGCGTCATGGGCGGCACCGCGATCCGGCTCGACAGCACCGGCGCCGCCGACCTCGTCGAGACCATCCCGCAGGGCGCCGAGGCCTCGCTCTTCGAAATGCTGCGCTCGCTCCCCGGCGGCACCGTGACCAGCGTGGTCGCGGTGCTGCTGGTGATGACCTTCTTCATCACCAGCGCCGACTCCGCCTCGCTCGTCCTCGGCTCGCTCTCCAGCCGCGGCTCGCTCCACCCGCGCACCTGGCTGGTGGTGGTGTGGGGCGTGCTGATGGGCGGGGTCGCGGCCGCGCTGCTGCTGGCCGGCGGGCTCACCGCGCTGCAGAACGCCACCATCCTGGTCGCGCTGCCGTTCGTCGGGGTGATGCTGCTGCTGTGCGTCGCGCTGGTGAAGGAGCTGCGCACCGACCCCGCCGCCGGACCGTCCCGGTTCCACCCCGTGCACGGCCTGCGGGACGCCGTCCGGGTCGCCGTCGGCGAGGCCATGGCCGACGCCCGCAGCGGGAACCGGCGTCCCCCGACCGGGTGAACCGCCCCTCCCCGGGGCGGGCCGCCGCCCACCCCGGGGGCTGGCGTGACCTGCGGCGTTGCAGCTGTCGCCCAAGCCGACGCCCACCCCCCACCCGGACTTCACCCGCACGTAGCGATCGTTAACACCGCCCTGGAAACCTCCCTGCCATGAACGCCATCCCTCCGGCGACCTCCCAGGACCCGCGCTTCCCCATGCCCAAGCGCCACCGACGCGTCCTGGCCGGCTCCGCCGTTCTCGCTTCCATCGCCCTGGGCGTCCTCGGTGTCGGCGCCACCGTCGAAACCGTCCAGCACGGCACCGTCGCCACCGCCACGGCGACCGTCCGAAGGTAACCCCGGCGCGCACCGGCGCCGGCGCACACGAGCACCGCCGTACTCCAACACCGCCGTACTCCAACACCGCCGTACT
>NZ_JZWY01000868.1:0-9810 GCF_000966955.1 Streptomyces sp. NRRL S-495 | reverse complement strand
GGCGTTGGCGTCGTCGTAGCCGGTGACGAGCCGGACCGAACCGTCCGGCGTGGAGGCGTTGTTGTAGAAGACGAGGTGGTCGTCGGAGAGCGCACGGTTGCCCTGGCAGACCAGGGCGGCGATGTCGTACTCCTCCTCCCCCGTCCAGTGCAGCAGGAGGCGGGCGGGCTCGGCCGCCACCTCGATCGCGGGCGCACCCGCGGCCGACCCGCCGGCCGGATCGTCCACGGCACTCGCGTAGGCCGGCGCGAACATCTCGTGGAAGCCGTGGTGCTTGAGCAGGCCGACCAGCTCGGAGCCGTTGATCAGCGTGATCGGCTTGCCGGAGACGAACTGGTGCGAGCTCGGCCCGAACTTGCTGGTGGTGACGAGCACGGCCTTGGTGGCCGCCCGGTCGTGCTGGAGCGTGCCGAAGAGGTCCCGCACGACCGACGGGGTCACCGTGTCCCGGTAGCGCTTGACCTGCACGATCACGTTCCCGCCCCGGAACGGGTCGCTGTCGATGCCGCGCACGTCCACCCCGCCGTCCTTCGACCGGGCGGTCAGCTCGACCTTCATGCCCATCGACTCCATCAGCCGGGCTATCAGCTGCTCGAACTCGATCGGGTCCATCTCCAGCAGGAGTTGGAGCTCTCGCACCCGCCGCGCCATCCGGCCGCGGTTCGCATTGGTGTCGTCGCGGAGGTGCCGGAACAGCATCCGCTGGGCGCGGCGCTCGTTGGCGTCGGGGTTGCTGAGACGGTGGAGCTTGCGGCTCCGGGACATAGGTACTCCCTCGAACGCACATGGCTGACGTTTCGTCAGGTGCGTGTCAGAAATGGCGACTTCAGGACGGCTTGGGCACATCCCCCGCTGGGTAAGTGAGTAGGTTACCGCCGTACGCGGACTCTGTCGTTCGGATCGGCGCGGGCAAATCCACCGATCGCCTCCGCGCGATCACGGCCCGCTGCCAGACTGGGCGAATGAGCACCGAGGGCGCACCGCTGGAGCTGGCGCACTACTACCCGGGCTGGATCTGGGACGACGCCTCCGTGGGGCGGATGAAGAGCCCACGAGCACGGCATCCACTACCGGGCCTACGCCCGCGAGCTGCGGACGTTCGTCCATGAGCTCGAAGGGGTCGGCGCTCCGGCCGACCGGGAGCGACTGCTGCGCGACCGCTCCGAGTCGCTCGCCGACCAGGCCGCCGCCCTACGGCAGGCCCGCCGCGGGTGGGGCCGACCGCTGGTCTCGCTGGCGCTCGGAGGCGCGGGCGCCGTCTGGACCCTGCGTCAGAGCGACCTCATAGGGACACTCCTCGCCTTCTCGCAGGTCGCGTCCGGCTTCGCGGCCCCGGCCAAGCGCAACACCGCCTTCACCTACCTCCTCGAAGCGCGCCGTATGAGGTGACCCGGCCGGCGCCGGGCCCTACCCGCGCCCGGGCTCCAGCACGAAGACCGGAATCACGCGGTCGGTCTTCTCCTGGTACTCGGCGTACGCCGGGTACGCGGCGACGGCGCGCGCCCACCACTCGGCCTTCTCGTCCCCGGTGACCTCGCGGGCCGTCATCTCCTGGCGCACGGGCCCGTCCTGGAGCTCCACGTGCGGGTCGGACTTGAGGTTGAAGTACCAGACCGGGTGCTCCGGGAAGCCGCCCTTCGAGGCCACGGCCGCGTACCGCCCCTCGTGCTCCACGCGCATCACCGGGATCTTGCGGAGCTTGCCGCTCTTCGCGCCGCGCATCGTGACGATGACGACCGGCAGACCCGTGTCCCAGAGCGTCGTTCCCTGGGTGCCGCCCGAACTCTCGTACAGCTCGACCTGGTCACGGATCCACTGCGCCGGACTCGGCCCGTACTCGCCCTCAAGAGGCATCGCGTTCACTCCGTCGTCGCGTCGTGAAGAAGGGATATCTCGGTCGAGAAGCCTATCGAGTGCGAGGCTCCGGTGCCCCCCGGCGCACCGCTCCGTGGTTAGGCTCTCCCCTCATGGCAATGAACGACAGTGAGCTTCTCGTGGTGACCACCACCCACGACGAGGAGGCGAAGGCCCGCACCCTGGCGGCGGACGTCGTCCGGGCGCGGCTCGCGGCGTGCGCGCAGGTGTACCGGATCCAGTCCGTGTACTGGTGGGACGGCGAGGTCCAGGACGCGGCCGAGTGGCGGATCGACTTCAAGACGCGCGCCGAACTGGCGGACGCCCTGGTGAAGTTCATCGGCGAACGGCACGACTACGACACCCCCGAGGTGGTCGCCGTGCCGGTGGTGGCGGGCAGCGCCGCATACCTGGACTGGGTGCGGGCGGAGACGGCCCAGCAGGGTTGAGCCCCACCTGACGGCCCGCCGCTCCGACTGCGGAGCGGTGGGCCTGGATGCGGCCGGCGCGGACCAGGGTGCTCGGAGCGGCGCCGCCGAGGTAGATCGAGCCCAGGTCGGACACGCCCAGGCTCAGGTCCGGCTCCCGATCGGTCGCCTCGCACTCCGCCTTGCCGTCCCGGACGGTCAGCAGGTAGCGGTTGCGCTCGCCCAGGAACACGTCGTCGACATCGAGCACCAGCTCCCCGTCCGCGATCCAGCCGCGTGCGGCCAGGGCGCGCGGCACGTCCAGCAGCCGCACCCAGAGCCAGTCCTCCTCGGCGCTCGTCTCGCCGCTGCGGATGTCCTCCAGCTGCCACCGCAGCGGGTGCCAGGCCGGGACGTGCTTGAACACGACCTGGCCGATCAGGTCGTGGCCGAGTACGGTCCGGGCCAGCGTTGTGAACACCTCGTCGTCGAGGGCGATGACCTCGTCCACGGTCAGGATGCTCGTCTTGCTCACGCGGTCGAGGTCGCCCAGCGCGTAGCTGGCATAGCCGTCCGGGACGCCGGCGGCGTCGCGGTGCAGCACGATGTAGCGCGGTGCCGGGGAGATGGGGGGCTGACCGGCCCGCAGGGCCCACCAGCGGTGCGGGCGGGAGAGGGCCCCGGGCTGGGCGCGGCGGTAGCGGTCGTAGACGTCCGCCAGGATCTCCTGGCAGTCGTCGCTCCGCAGCAGCTCGACCGTGCCGGTGTCCTCGCCGCCCGCCCTCGGGGTGATGAGGTCGGCCCGTCGGCGCGGCATGGTCAGCCGGTTGGTCCAGGTCGCCGGCCCGTAGCCGAAGCGGCGGTAGATCACGGCCTCCGAGGCCAGCAGCACCGAGAGGAACTCGCCGCGCTCCCGGACGTCCGCGAGCTGGCGCCGCATCATCGCGGTCAGCGCACCCCGACGCCGGTGCGTGGGCGCGACGCCGACGGCGGTGACTCCGGAGACCGGGACGACGGCGCCCCCGGGCAGGGTGAGCTCGAAGGTGTAAGCGGCGGCGGTACCGACGGGCCGCCCGTCGTCCGCCACGGCGACCAGCCCTCGATCCAGCTCGAACGCCGACCACCAGGCCCCGCCGCCGTCCTCGGTGGTGGTGCCGGGGAACAGCCCGAACGCCGAGTGCATGGTGGCGACGAACGCCTCGCGGTCCTGCTCGGTCGTGGCACGAATCTCCATCGGTACTGCGGCCTCCCCGGTTCGTCCGCACCACCTCCCGCGGCGCGCCCAGCCACAGTGCATCCGCCCCAACACCCCAGGTCAAGCGAATTACCCCCTCGACATCCCCCACCTCCCCGGTCCGGCCGCTACCGAACAACCGTCAATGAACAGCTTCCTTGCATGCGGACCGACCGTGACCCGTACTGCCGGGAGTTGTACGGGTCGGGAGGGGTGGGTGTCAGGGTCCGTGCTGGAGCCCTCGGCCCGCCGGGGGTGGCGGGCCGAGGGGTGGGGCGGGTCGGTCAGCTGAAGATCACCGAGCGGAGCTTCAGACGGTTGCCGAGCTTCTTGCCCGGGTTCATGACGTAGTAGGTGTCGCCGTCGCAGTTGAAGTCGAGGAAGACCGTGGCCGTGGAGGTGGTGAAGTTCTCCGGCGCGAAGGCCGGGTGGTCCTCGGTGGCACCGAACAGGTTGATGCACTGGCGGCTCTCGGGGTCGGCGATCCCGGCCGGGACTCCGGGGCCGACCTTGTAGAGGAAGTCACCGGTGGCGGCGTGGGCGGAGTTCGGTACGGCAAGGGTGATCAGCAGGGCCCCGGCGGCGGCGACCAGGGAGTTGCGAAGGCGCATGGTGGTTCCTTGTATTCAACGGTGCCGGAACGTCCGACGCGGCGTCGATTCCCCAACTGCACGCCCTTGCACGCGCTGTGCACTCGATCGAGGTGGAAGATCACCCGTTCAGGCCACCCGCTCGCCGCTCGGGTTACGGCTGCCGCCGGCCATGGCATCGCGGACGCCACGCGTGAGGCGTTCGGCTATCGCGGCGACCATGGTGCGCGGGCGGCGCGGGGTGAGGTGGGCGCTGAGCTGGTTGGCGAAACCCGGGACGACGTAGGCGCGGTCGGCGTCGAGGGCCCGGAGCGCCGCCCGGACGACCGGCCCGGGGGTGGCGAAGCTGCCCGTGACGGCGGCCTTCCGGGTGCCGATGACGTTGAAGAACTCGGTCTCCACCGGCCCGGGGCAGAACGCCAGGACGCGGATGCCGCGCCGCCGGTACTCCTGGCGCAGCGCGAGGCTGAAGTTGAGCACGAAGGTCTTCGAGGCGCCGTAGACGGCGAGGTACGGGGTGGGCTGGAAGCTCGCCGTGGAGGACACGTTGACCACCGCGCCGCCGCCGCGCGCGAGCATGCCGGGCAGCAGTTCGTGGGTGAGGTCGACGAGCGCGACCACGTTGACCATCAGCTGGTCGTGGTCTCGCTGCCCGTCGATGGTCTCGAACGGGCCGCAGGTGCCGAAGCCGGCGTTGTTGACCAGCAGGTCGACGGTGAGGCCCCGGTCGGCGAGTTCGGCGCCGACGCGGCGGGCGGCGTCGGGGGCGGAGAGGTCCTGGACCAGGACGTGGGCGGTGACGCCGTGGGCCTCGCCGAGGCGCTTGGCGAGGTCGTGCAGGCGGTCGGCGGAGCGGGCGACCAGGACGAGGTCGTGGCCGCGCGCCGCGAGCTGGGCGGCGAACTCGGCACCGAGGCCGGAGGACGCGCCGGTGATCAGAGCAGTGGTGGCAGTGCGCACGGGGGTGCTCCCTTGTCTCGCTATCTGTAACACGAGAGTATCGGATAATCGATGATCTGCAACACTCATGTTTCAGTTAGTGGGCAAGCCGATCCCCCGCTGTACCGTTCCCGGGTACGGCAGAGCTGGAGGCACACAGATGAACCGCACCCCCGGGCGCCCGCTGCGCGCCGACGCCGAACGCAGCGTCCGCGCGATCCTCGCGGCGGCCGAACGCGTCCTGGCCGAGCACCCGGGCGCGACCATGGAGCAGATCGCGGAGGCCGCCGGCGTCACCCGCACCACCGTCCACCGCCGCTTCGCCAACCGGCAGGCCCTGGTCGACGCGCTGGCGGTGGAGGCGGCGGCCAAGCTCGCCGAGGCGATCGAGGACGGGCACCCGGAGACCGCGCCGCCGCTGGTCGCCCTGCACCGGGCGACGGCCAATGTGCTGCGGGTGAAGGCGGCCTGGGGCTTCGCCCTCGGACCGGCGGCCGCAGGGAGCGAGGCGGCCGCCCGGATCCACGAGGAGATCGCCCGCCGCTGCGTCGAACTGCTCGGCCGGATCCAGGATCAGGGGGTGATCGCCGCGGGCGCCGACCTGGAGTGGGTGCGGCGGGTCTACTACGCCCTCATCGGCGAGGTCCTGCACGGGGAGCCGGCCATCGCGGGGGCAGGCCGCACCACGGCCGCGGAAACGGCCACCGCCCCCGACCCCGACACCCTGGCCGCCCTGATCGTCGACACCGTGCTCCACGGCGTCGGCCCGCGCCCGGCGCGCTGACGGACGCGGGCCGCGGCCTTCAGGGCGTCGTCACCGCTGTCCGGCCCGGCCTTCTCGCAGACGGTCCGAACGTCGCCCCGCGCCCCCAACTCGCCCATATCGCATGACAATCGTCTATCTCCCTCGATCGAGGGAAAGATCGCCCATGACGCCATATTCGCCGCCGGATGGGGGAACATCAGCACGTCCGCGCCCGAACGACCCCGGTCGGGCGGCAGAACCGGCCCCTGGATCAGCCCGTGACTCCCTCCTCCGCATCCGTGTGGGACTGCCCCTTCAACCACACCGACGGTCTGGAGTTCGACCCTCTCCTCAAGCGACTGCTCACCGAGGAGCCGATCGCCAGAATCCGCCTGCCGCACGGCGAGGGCGAGGCCTGGCTGGCCACCCGTTACGAGGACGTCCGCGTGGTCACCACCGACCGCCGGTTCAGCCGCGCCGCGGGCATCGGCCGGGACCTGCCCCGGATGACGCCCGCCCCGATCGCCCAGGTCGAGTCGATCAACCTCATGGACCCGCCGGCCCACAACCGGCTGCGCCGCCTCGTCGCCCAGGGGTTCACCAACCGCCAGGTCGAGCGGATGCGCGCGCACACCCAGCGCGTCGTCGACGGCTACCTCGACGAGATGACCGAGCACGGTGCGCCCGCCGACCTCGTCGCCCACCTCTCCGCCCGGCTCCCGCTCACCACCATCTGCGAGCTGCTCGACATCCCCGCCGAGGACCGCACCGAACTCCGCGGCCACGCCGTCGCGATGATGGCGATGGGGCCGAACAGCGGCGCCGGCCAGGTCAACGCCAAGACCGCGCTGCGCGCCTACTTCGCCGAGCTCACCGCCGCCCGCCGCCGCGATCCCGGCGAGGACCTCATCAGCGCCCTCGCCACCGCCCGCGACGGCGAGGAGCTGCTGGACGACGACGAACTCGCCGTGATGGCCATGGTCCTGCTGGTCACCGGCCACGACACCAGTACCTACGAGCTGTCCAACATCACCTACACCCTGCTCACCCACCCCGAACAGCTCGCCAAGCTCCGCGCCCAGCCCGAGATGCTGCCGCGCGCCCTGGAGGAGCTGCTCCGCTTCATCCCGTTCCGCCAGGGCGTGGGAATCGCCCGGGTCGCCACCGAGGACGTCGAGCTCGGCGGCGTGCTGATCCGGGCCGGCGAGCCGGTGCACGTCTCCTACCTGGCCGCCAACCGCGACCCGGCGGTGTACGAGCGGCCCGACGAGCTCGACCTCGACCGGGGCGCCCCCACCCATATGACCTTCGGCTACGGCACCCACCACTGCCTCGGCTCCCATCTGGCCCGGATGGAGCTCCAGGTGGCCATCGGCACCCTGCTGAACCGGTTCCCCGGGCTCCGGCTCGCCGTGCCGCCGGAGGCGCTGGACTGGCGGACCGGCTCGATCTGGCGCTACCCGCGGACCCTGCCCGTCGCCTGGTGACGACCGCCCCCAGCCGCAGGCCACCTGCCCGCAGGAGCCCTGCCCACAGGCCACCTGCCCATCGGAGAACCCCGCCATGCCAACTCTCTGCCGCCCCGCCGTCGCCGTCCCCGAGCACGTCATCACGCTCGACGAGACCCTCGACCTGGCGCGCACCCTGCACGCCGACCACCCGCAACTCGGGCTCGCCCTGCGGCTGATCGAGAACACCGGGGTGCAAACCAGGCACCTGGTCCAGCCCATCGAGGAGACCCTCCGGCACCCCGGTTTCACCACACGCAACGCCGTCTACGAGCGGGAGGCCAAACGCCGCGTCCCCGAGGTGGTCGAGCGCGCCCTCGGCCACGCCGACCTCACCGCCCAGGACATCGACCTGATCCTCTATGTGTCCTGCACCGGCTTCATGATGCCCTCGCTGACCGCCTGGCTGATCAACAGCATGGGGTTCCGCTCCGACACCCGCCAGTTGCCGATCGCCCAGCTCGGCTGCGCGGCCGGCGGCGCCGCAGTCAACCGGGCGCACGACTTCTGCCGCGCCTACCCCGGCGCCAATGTGCTCATCGTCGCCTGCGAGTTCTGCTCGCTCTGCTACCAGCCCACCGACCTCGGCGTCGGCTCGCTGCTCTCCAACGGGCTGTTCGGCGACGCGATCGCCGCCGTCGTGCTGCGCGGCCACGGCGGCACCGGCGTCCACCTGGAGCGGAACGGCTCGCACCTCGTCCCCGACACCGAGCACTGGATCTCCTACGGGGTCAAGGACACCGGCTTCCACTTCCAGCTCGACAAGCGCGTGCCCGGCACCATGGAGATGCTCGCGCCCGCCCTGCGCGCCCTGGCCACCGACCACGCCTGGGACGTCTCCGGCCTCGGCTTCTACATCGTGCACGCGGGCGGTCCGCGGATCCTCGACGACCTCTGCCGCTTCCTCAACCTGGAGCCGGCCGCGTTCCGGTTCTCCCGGGCCACGCTCACCGAGCGCGGCAACATCGCCAGCGCCGTGGTCTTCGACGCGCTGGCCCGGATGTTCGAGGAGGGCGGGGTCGAGGACGGCACCCAGGGGTTGATCGCGGGCTTCGGTCCGGGCATCACCGCCGAGATCTCGCTGGGCAGTTGGGTGCGGCAGCCACTGGAGGCGAAGGTCCCGCGCCGGCCCCGGGCGATCGACGCCGCAGAGCTGACCCTGGCTCACCAGACCACCCCCCTGCTGCGTCCGGCCGGGACTACGATCACCGAATGACCGATACCACCGATGCCAGCCATGCCACCGATGCGGCCGGGGCGGCCGATGCCACCGACGCCACTGATGTCGCCGCTGCCACCGATGTCACCGCTGTCACCGATACGGCCGGGGCGGGCGGGGCGGCCGGGGCGCCGTTGATCCCCAGACCGCCCCGGCCCGGTGACGCGTCCCGGGCCACCGAGCTGGCCGCGCTCTTCCCCGCCCTGCACGCCCCGCAGTACTGGGCCTGGGGCCGCTACGACGCGCAGTTCTCGACCGTCCTGCCGCCGGACGAGCTGGTCACCAACATCCACCTGGTGGGCTTCACCGAGGGCGACCGGGTGGTGCTCTGCCGCGACGACCGGAACCACTGGTTCCTGCCCGGCGGCACCCGCGAGCACAACGAGTCCGTGGACTCCTGCCTGGTCCGCGAGCTGCGCGAGGAGGCCGGGGCCCGGCTGCTCGGCGACCCGGTCTGGCTGGGGGCGCACCGCTGCGTGACCGACGACCCGGTGCCCTACCGGCCGTGGCAGCCGCACCCCGAGAAGGCGTGGCTCTGGGGCTGGGCCGACGTGGCGGTGGACTCGATGCCGACCAACCCGGACGACGGCGAGCAGGTCGTCGAGGTGCGGGCGGTGGAGCCGGACGAGGCCCGGCGGCTGCTGCTGGACGGCCACGACGCCTGGTGGGGCGAGCTGATCGCACTGGCGGTGGAGCTGCGGTCGCGACCGCGCTGAGCCGAGCCCGTAGGCTCGCCGGGCGGCGTCCCGAAGGTCACCGGAATGGCTCAGTACGGCAGCACGGCGCCCGATTCGCGGTGATATGACTCGAAGGGACTCGGGTCCTTATCGGGCCCGCACCGACGGGAGCCGTCATGGACAACTACCCGCTGCTCAACATCTTCTGGACGATGCTGGAGCTGTTCCTCTGGATCCTCTGGTTCTTCCTGCTGTTCAAGATCATCACGGACATCTTCCGCAGCCACGACATGGGCGGCTGGGCCAAGGCCGGCTGGATGATCCTGGTGATCCTGCTGCCACTGATCGGCGTGCTGGTGTACGTGATCGTGCGCGGCAAGAGCATGGGGGAACGCGATGTCGCCCAGGCCCAGAAGGCCGACGCCGCGTTCAAGGCGTACATCCGGGACGCGGCCGGCACCCCCGGCGAGGGCGGCACCGGGGACGCGGGCACGGGCCGCAGCCACGTCGACGACCTGGCGAAGCTCGCCGAACTCAAGGCCAACGGGTCCATCTCCGAGGAGGAGTACCAGCGGGCCAAGGACAAGCTGCTGGTCTGAGCCCGGTACGGCCCGCGTGGTGGCCGGTGGACGCGCGT
>NZ_JZWY01000867.1:0-5518 GCF_000966955.1 Streptomyces sp. NRRL S-495 | reverse complement strand
GGGCGACCGCCCGACCGGTGGTGGCTTCCGTCGCGACGACCGCCCGAGCGGGTTCCGTCGTGACGACCGTGGTGACCGTCCCTCGGGCGGCGGCTTCGGTGGTGGCCGTGACGACCGTGGCGGCGACCGCGGTGGGTTCCGCCGTGACGACCGTGGTGGCGACCGCCCCTACGGCGGCGGTGGCGGCGGCTTCCGCCGTGACGACCGCGGCGACCGCCCCTCGGGCGGCGGCTACGGCCGTGACCGGGACGACCGCGGCGGCTACCGCGGCGGCCGCGACGAGCGCGGCGGCGGCCGGGACTACCAGGACGACCGCCGGGGCAACTACGAGCCGGTCAAGCGCCTGCCGATCCCCGAGGACGTCACCGGCTTCGAGATCGACGCGGATGTGCGCCAGGAGCTCAAGAGCCTGCCCAAGACCCTCGCGGACGATGTCGCCCGCAACCTGGTGATGGTCGCCCGGCTGCTCGACGACGAGCCGGAGGAGGCCTACCAGTACTCGCGCGTCGCGCTGCGGCTGGCCTCCCGCGTCGCCGCCGTCCGTGAGGCGGCCGGTTTCGCCTCCTACGTGACCCAGCGCTACTCGGAGGCGCTGACCGAGTTCCGCGCCGCCCGCCGGATGACCGGTCGTGCGGACCTGTGGCCGGTGATGGCCGACTGCGAGCGTGGCCTGGGCCGCCCGGAGAAGGCGCTGGCGATGGCCGGCGAGCCCGAGGTGAAGCAGCTGGACAAGGCCGGCCAGGTCGAGATGCGTCTCGTCGCGGCCGGTGCGCGCGGTGACATGGAGCAGTTCGACGCTGCCGTCGTCACCCTGCAGAGCTCCGAGCTGGCCTCGTCCGCGGTGCACCCGTGGACCGCGCGCCTGCGCTACGCCTACGCCGAGGCGCTGATCGCCGCCGGCCGTGGCGACGAGGCCCGTGACTGGTTCGCCAAGGCGGTCGAGGCGGACACCGACGGCACCACCAACGCCGCCGAGCGCCTCGCCGAGATCGACGGTGTGGAGTTCATCGACGCCCTCGACCCGGAGCTCGCCGAGGAGGAGGCCGAGCAGGCCGCCGAGCCGGCCGCCCGCAAGGGTGGCGAGGCCTCGGACGAGCGCGTCATCTTCGAGGACGAGGAGGACGTCGAGGAGTTCTACGACGAGGACGACCTCGAGATCGACGAGGAGTTCGACGGCGTGGTGCCGGAGCGTTCCGCCGACCGCGACGACAAGTAGTCGACGACCCTGACCGCCGGCGAGCGCCGGCGGTCGGGGCGCGTCACGAGTGAGGCCCTGCCGCACCCCGGGAGATCCGGGGTGCGGCAGGGCCTCACTGCGTTCGGCGCCGCTACGGCGTCAGCCCAGCTCCAGGTTGCGCAGCACCAGACCGGTGGCCGGCTTCGGGCCGAAGGAGGTGGACTTGCGCGGCATGGTGACGCCCTGTTCGGCGAGTCTGCGGACCACGCTCTCCCGCACGGGGTGCAGCAGCACGGCCGTGCCGCCACTGCGGGCGGCCTCGCGCTCGGCGGCGGCCGCGGTGTGCAGGTAGCCGATGTCGTCGGGGCCGTCGGGGACCCGCCAGGTGTGGTCGAGCAGTGTGGCGTGCAGGACGGTGGCGTCCAGGTGGCGCCACTCCTCGGGCTTGTCCTGCGGCACGGTGGCGTCGAGCAGGGCCTCGTCGGGGTCGGTGACGAGGTGGTAGACGCCGTCCCCGCCGGTGAGCAGGAAGCCGCTGCCGCCGTTCCGCTTCTGCTCGGCGAGCGTCTGCAGCGCGCCGTCCAGCGGGCCGGGGACCTCCTTGATCTGCCACTGGCCGCCGAGCCGGGCCAGGGCCTCTTCGACCGGCAGCCGGTAGAGCACCCGGTGGATGGCCCGCACCCGCAGCGGATAGCGGGCGGTGTCGACCAGCAGGACCAGGCCGCGGTCCCAGGGGCTGCGGGGCAGGTGCCGGTGCTCGCGCTGGAGGCGCAGGTACATCTCCCAGCGGTGGTGGCCGTCGGCGATGAGGGCGCGGCAGGTGGCCAGGTCGCGGCCGATCTCGGCGATCTCGGCCGGGTCGGTGACCGCCCACAGCCGGTGGTGGGTGCCGTCGGTGGTGGTCGTGGTGAGCAGGGGCTCGGCGCGGACGGCGCGTTCGATCACGGCGGACGCCCCGCCGCTGCCCCGGTAGGTGAGCAGCAGCGGTTCGAGGTTGGCCCGGGTGGTGCGCATCAGGCCGACCCGGTCGGCGACCGGGCGGGGCATCACGTCCTCGTGGGGGAGGACCACGCCGGCCTCGCTGCCGCTGACGGCGAGGGCGCCGATGAGTCCGCGCTGGAGGACCTCCGCGCTGCCGTTGGCGGCGGGGACGCGCTGCTCGTACACGTAGAGGGCCGGCTCGGGGTCGGCGGCCAGGACGCCTTCGCGCTGCCACTCGCGCAGCAGCCTGGCGGCGTGCCGGTAGCGGGTGTCGCGGTCGGGGCGGTCGCCGGTGTCCTCGGGTTCCGGGCGCGGCAGGATCAGCCGGACCACGTTGTGCGGGTCGGCGGTCTCCAGGTCGAGCCTTCGGCCGGGGTCGACGACGTCGTACGGCGGTGAGGTGACGGCGGCCAGGGCACCGACCCGGTCGGGGTCGTAGCGGAGGCCGCGGAACGGGGACAGGGACAGGCCTGCGGTGGCGACGTGGCCGGGATTGCCGGGGCCGCCCTGCGGAGACTCCACTCCGCTTTCTGCACTGGGTGTGCTCATTCTGGGCATCGTAATCGGGTACGCGTTGTTCAGAGATCGGAACACCCGTGCCGGTCCGGTGGCCGGGTGTCGTGACCGAGGGCGAGGTTCGGGGTGGACGAGCGCGACGAGCGGGTGGACGACGGCGCTGGTGGCGGTGCGGACACCGGCGGCGGCGGGACGGCTCCGGCCGGGCAGCAGCAGCGGTCGGGCGAGCCTGAGGGGGACGTCTACGAGTGGTTCCGCCGGGGTGCGCGGCTGCTCGCCCAGGGGAACCCGGCGGCGGCCGAGCAGCTGTTGACGCGGGCGGCCGCGGCCGAGCCGGACTCGCGCAGCATTCGGGAGGCGCTGGCCCGGGCGCAGTTCGACGCGGGGTCGTACGCGGCGGCGCTGGAGAACTTCCGGACCGTGGCGCTGGCCGATCCGTCGGACGACTACGCTCAGTTCGGGTGGGGTGTGGCGGCGGCCCGGCTGGGCGATTTCGAGACCTCCGCCGAGCACTTGGCGCTGGCCGTGGCGATGCGGCCGGAGAACGACCACTACCGGGCCGCGCTGCGGCAGACCCGCGCGACGCTGGCGGCCCGGGCCGGGGCGTTCGGTCCGCTGCTGCCGGGGGCGCCGGGTTACCTGGAGCCGCCGGCCGGGGCGGACGGACCGGGGCCGGGAACCGCGGCGGACCAGGGAACCACGGAGGGTCCGGAGCCGACCGGTGATCGGGGCCGGCACGACGGCTGAGCCGGTGCGGTGTCCGACAGCCGCGGTTCCGGCCACTGCCCGGGCTCCCGACGGACGAGTACGGACGAGTACGACTGATGCGATGAGTGAGGTAGAGCAGGCATGACCGAAACGGCCACCACCGTGCGACGGACCGCCCCGGGCGGCAGCGAGCTGCCGCTGACCGAGGCGTACGACACGGCGCTGCTGGACCTCGACGGCGTGGTGTACGCCGGCCCGAACGCGATCGAGTACGCCGTGGAGTCGCTCGACGCGGCCCGCGCCGCCGGGATGCGGCTGGCGTATGTGACCAACAACGCCTCCCGGCCGCCCCGGGTGGTCGCCGAGCACCTGACCGAGCTGGGGGTCCCGGCCGAGGCCGCGGACGTGATCAACTCCGCCCAGGCCGCCGCCCGGGTGCTCGCCGAGAAGCTGCCGGCCGGCGCGAAGGTGCTGGTGGTCGGCGGGCTCGGTCTGGAGGAGGCGCTGGCCGAGCGCGGCCTGGTCGCCGTCCGGACCCTGGCCGAGGAGCCGCTCGCGGTGGTCCAGGGCTTCGACGCCTCGGTGGGGTGGACGCACCTGGCGGAGGCCTCCTACGCGGTGCAGTCCGGGCTGCCGTGGGTGGCGTCCAACACCGATGTGACGGTGCCGACCGCGCGCGGGATCGCGCCGGGCAACGGGATGCTGGTGGCGGCGGTGCGGGCGGCGACCGGGGTGGAGCCGGAGGTGGCGGGCAAGCCGTTGCCGCCGATGCACCGCGAGACGGTGCTGCGGACCGGGGCGAAGCGGCCGCTGGTGGTCGGTGACCGGCTGGACACCGACATCGAGGGCGCCTTCAACGGCGGGGTGGACAGCCTGCTGGTGTTCACCGGGGTGACGACGGCGGCGCAGCTGCTGGCGGCCCCGGCCGAGCACCGGCCGACGTACCTGGCGGAGGACCTGCGGGGCCTGCTGACCGCGCACGCGCCGGTCACGGCCGGGGCGGGCGGCGGGTTCGGCTGCGGCGGCTTCGTCGCGGTGGCGCAGGACGGCGTGCTGCGGCTGGAGGGTGTCGGGGCGGACCGCTGGGACGGTCTGCGGGCGCTGTGCGCGGCGGCCTGGACGGCGCTGGACGCGGACGGCGTGCCGGTGGACGGGCGGAAGGCGCTGGCCGAGCTGGGGTTCTGAGCCCGGAGCCGTCGGTCGGTCGGTCGGAGGTCGGTCGACGGCCGGGTCAGAGCAGGGTGCGCAGCCGCAGCAGGTCGCGGAAGCCCGCCTCCAGCTTGACCCGGCCGCCGACCCAGGCCGAGGCGAAGTTGAGCCGGCCGCCGACCAGGGCGAGCAGGTCGTCGCTGCTCATGGTGAGCCGGATGTCCGCCTTCCCGGTGGGGCTGCCGGGGTGCTGCTCGACGTCCTGGATGCTCCCGGCGCGCAGCCGCCCGGTGAAGGTCAGGTCGAGGTCGGTGATCCGGCAGCTCAGCGAGCGGTCGAGGCCGGCCGCCGTGCGCACGTCGCCGGTGGACTTGGCGAGGTTGCGGCTGAGCTGCTCCAGCGCCTCGCGGCACTCCTCGGCGTTGGCCATGGCGGTGGATCCCCTCCCCGGACGGGCCGCCGCGCCCCGGCGGGTGGCGGGGTCCGGTGGCGGCCGACTGCCGGGCCACGGTACCGCAGGAGGGTTTTGGCGGTAGCGTCGTCGGTGGGATGCCCGGATCCGTCCGGGCACCGTGGCGACGGAGCGACGCGCGCAGGCGAATGGGAGGCACCCGGATGCTGCCGAGGACGGTACGAGGAGCGGTGGCGGCCGCGGCCGTACTGGTGGAGGAGGTCGGCAAGCGGGTCGTCGGAACGGCGGCCGGTCTGCTGGAGAAGGGCGGCATCGACGTCACGGAGGTGGAGCGCCGCTTCGGCGGGCAGTTCCCTCCGTCGGCGCAGTCGTTGCAGACGCTCGCCGAGGAGGCGGTGACCGCCGGGCGGGCCGGGGTGGACCTGGCCGTCGGGGTGGCGCGCGGCGAGGTCGAGAAGGTCTTCGAGAAGGTCGGCGACCAGGTGACCAAGGTGGGCGTGGTGCTGGCCTACCTGGAGAGCAAGCTGCGCGAGGTCGAGGGCGAGGACGAGGGGGCGCGGCCGGAGCAGGCCGGG
>NZ_JZWY01000866.1:0-9907 GCF_000966955.1 Streptomyces sp. NRRL S-495 | reverse complement strand
CCCGGGCCGGCGGGCTGTTCGAGGACGGCTGGGAGCAGGAGACGAGGGGTTCGGCGGGGGCCGAGCGGATAGTGGTGGACGAGCCGGTGGAGGTCGACCCGCCGGTGCCGCCGAACGGGACGGCGGTGGCGGCGGAGGCCGCCGCGGAGAGGACCGCGGAGAGGACCGCCGCGAAGAAGTCGGCGGCGCGGAAGCCCGCCGCGGCGAAGAAGGCCGCGCCGGCCGCGAAGAAGGCGGCCGCGAAGCAGACGGCGGCCAAGAAGACGGCGGTGAAGAAGACCGCCGTCAAGAAGACCGCGACCGCGAAGAAGACCGTCACTCCGAAGAAGCCGGCCGACGCGGGGTCGGAGCAGCCGCCCGCCAAGCGCACCGCCACCCGGAAGACCACCGTCCGCCGGACCGCCACCACGAAGAAGCCCGATGCCTGAACCGGAGAGCCGGACCGTCCCCGTCCCCGTCCCCGCCCCCGGTGAGCCGCTGCCGCTCGGCGTCGGGCTCACGCCCACCGGGCACCCGGCGGTGGACGCCGGGCTGGCCCGGCTGGCGGCGCTGGACGGGGTGCCGACCGACGCACACGTCGCGGTGTACGAAGATGTCCATCAGCGGCTCGCCGACACGCTGGCCGCGCTCGACCGGGACTGACCGGGGCGAGCGGGAACCACCGTAGGAGCTGAAACACCAGTGGCAGTGGCACGACGCCGACTCGACGCGGAGCTGGTCCGCCGCAAGCTGGCCCGGTCGCGGGAGCACGCCTCGGAGCTGATCGCGGCCGGCCGGGTGACCGTCGGCGGGACCACCGCGACCAAGCCGGCCACCCAGGTGGAGACCTCGGCGGCGGTCGTGGTGGCCAAGGACGACAACGATCCCGACTACGTCTCGCGCGGCGGCCACAAGCTCGCCGGGGCGTTCGCGGCGTTCGTGCCGCAGGGCCTGGTCGTCGAGGGCCGCCGGGCGCTGGACGCGGGCGCGTCCACCGGCGGGTTCACCGATGTGCTGCTGCGGGCGGGCGCCGCCCACGTGCTGGCGGTGGACGTCGGTTACGGGCAGCTGGCCTGGTCGCTGCAGAGCGACGACCGGGTGACCGTGATGGACCGCACCAACGTCCGGGAGCTGACCCCGGAGATGATCGGCGGCACCCCGGTCGACCTGGTGGTGGGGGACCTGTCCTTCATCTCGCTGGGCCTGGTGCTGCCCGCGCTGGCCGGCTGCGCCGCCCCGGACGCGGACCTGGTGCTGATGGTCAAGCCGCAGTTCGAGATCGGCAAGGAGCGGCTCGGCAGCGGCGGGGTGGTGCGCAGCCCGCAGCTGCGCGCCGAGATGGTGCGCCAGGTGGCCGGGCAGGCGTGGCAGCTCGGGCTGGGTGTGCGGGCGGTCACCGCGAGCCCGCTGCCGGGGCCGTCGGGCAATGTCGAGTACTTCCTCTGGATGCGCCGGGACGCACCGCAGCTGGACCCCGCGGAGGCGGACCGGGCTGTCGCCGAAGGCCCCCGATAGGGTGCTCTGCGGACGTCCGGTCCGTCATGCTGGGTGGCGCGGCCGTACCGGGCCGACGACGACCCGGCCGGCGTAGGGAGAGGGCAGCGGGCATGAGTGATGAACGTACGGTCTTCCTGATCGCGCACACGGGCCGCGAGGCGGCGCTGCGCAGTGTCGAGGGACTGGTGCACGGCCTGCTGAAGGCGGGGATCCGGATCAGACTGCTGGCGGCCGAGGCGGTCGATCTGGACCTGCCGGACGGCGTGGAGACGGTGGCCGGGGGGCCGGGCGCGGCCGACGGCTGCGAGCTGATCCTGGTCGCCGGCGGGGACGGGACCCTGCTGCGCGGGGCGGAGTTGGCGCGTGAGCACGGGTTGCCGATGCTCGGCATCAACCTGGGCCGGGTCGGTTTCCTGGCCGAGGCCGAGCGGGACGATCTGGCGGTGGTGGTCGAGCGGGTGGTCGACGCCGACTACGAGGTCGAGGAGCGGATGACCCTCGATGTGATCGTCCGGACCAACGGTGACGAGGTGCACCACGACTGGGCGCTGAACGAGGCCTCGATCGAGAAGGCGGCCAGGGAGCGGATGCTCGAGGTGGTGACCGAGGTGGACGGCCGTCCGGTCTCCAACTTCGGCTGCGACGGCGTGGTGTGTGCGACGCCGACCGGCTCGACGGCGTACGCGTTCTCCGGCGGCGGGCCGGTGGTCTGGCCCGAGGTGGAGGCGCTGCTGATGGTGCCGATCAGCGCGCACGCGCTGTTCGCCCGGCCGCTGGTGGCCTCGCCGAACTCGGTGCTGGCGGTGGAGGTGCAGCCGAAGACCCCGCACGGGGTGCTGTGGTGCGACGGCCGGCGCTCGGTCGAACTGCCCGCCGGGGCGCGGGTGGAGGTGCGCCGGGGGCAGACGCCGGTGCGGCTGGCCAGGCTGCACCGGGCGCCGTTCACCGACCGGCTGGTGGCCAAGTTCGCGCTGCCGGTGACCGGTTGGCGCGGCCGGGCGGACACCGCCTGATTTTCGCGGACCCGGTGGACCGGGCGGACCGGGCGGACCGGAGGACGATGCCGAGTCCGTCCGGTCCGCCGTTCCGTCAGACCGCGAGCGGCTGGTTGTCGTCGGTGCCCCGCCACTCGTCGGTGCCCCGCCACCCGCCGTCGTCCTCGGCACGGGCGGCGGTCTCCGCCAGCCGGCGGACCGCGGCCGGTACGGCCGGGGCGGGCACGGTGAGCGGGATCCGGATGTGGTGCTCGAAGGCGCCGTCGGAGCCGAACCGGTTGCCGGCCGCGAGCCGGACCCCGGAGCGCTCGCCGGCCCGGGCCAGCGCCGTGCCCGACACCCCGCCGGTGGCGACCCAGAACGACAGCCCGCCCGGCGGCACGGTGAAGCGCCAGTGCGGCAGCTGCTCGCGCAGGGCGGCGGTGAACGCCTCGGCGGTGTCCCGCAGCCGGGTCAGCTGGTGGGCGCGGACGGCCGGCAGGTCCTCGGCCAGCAGTTCGGCGGCGATCAGCTGGTCCAGCACGGGGGCGCCGACGTCGCTGTAGACCCGGGTGGTGGCCAGCCGGCGGACCAGCGCGGGGGCGGCGCGCACCCAGCCGATCCGCAGACCGCCCCAGAGCAGCTTCCCGGCCGAGCCGACGGTGACCACCTGGGCGGCGCGGTCCAGCGCGGCGGTCGGGCGGGGGAGCGGCACCTCCTCGGGCACGCCCCAGCCGAGTTCGGCGGTGGTCTCGTCGACCAGGACCACGGTGCCGGCGGACCGGGCGGCGGCGAGCAGCTCGCGCCGCTGCTCCTCGTCTTCGGCGCGGCCCCGCCCAGCACCCGCCGCCACTCGGCGAGGTCCCAGCGCGGCCCGCCCCCGTGGCCCGGACCCGGGGGCGCGTCGACGAGGGGGACGGGGACCGGTCGGGCCTCGCTGAGCCGCAGCGCCTGGAGGGTGTGGGCGTAGCTGGGGGCCTCGACGGCGACCCGGTCGCCCCGGCCGAGCAGGGCCTGCCGGACCAGGTGCAGGGCGCCCATCGCGCCGATGGTGATCAGGATCTGGTCCGGGGTGGTCGGCAGGCCGCGCTCGGTGAAGCGGCGGGCCACGGCCTCGCGCAGCACCGGGACGCCGGTCGGGTAGTGGCCGTGCCCGGCGGCGTAGGCGGGCAACTGGTCGACGGCGCGGGCGGCGGCCGCGGAGAGGAAGGGCTGCGGGGCGGGCAGCGCGGCGACGCCGAGGTCCAGGATGTTGCCCTGCTCGTCCGGCGGGACGGGGTGCAGGGCGTCGCTGGGCGGGGCGGAGCCCTCGGGCAGGGCGGTCCAGCTGCCGGCGCCGCGCCGGCTGTGCAGGTACCCCTCGGCCCGCAGGGCCTCGTAGGCGGTGGCGACGGTGGTGCGGCTGAGCCCCAGGGCCAGGGCGAGTTCGCGTTCGGCGGGCAGCCGGGCGCCGACCGGCAGTCGGCCCTCGGAGACCAGCAGCCGGATCCGGGCGGGGCGGCGGGCGGCGCCGGGCGGTTCGGGCAGCCGGGCGGTGGCGAGCAGCCGGGCGAGCGCCGGGGGAGCGACGGTGGTCTGCCAGTCGGCCAAGGTGATCAGTCCACTTACTCGTGATTGGCCCTGTTGTGGGCTGTATTGGCTTGGCCATCATGGCAGGGCGGCCGTCTAGACCGCCACCGTCGGGCCGGTCCGCCGGCGGTGCAGCACCACCTGCCCGGAGATTCCATGGCCACCACGAACACCCTCCCGTCCCCGTCCCCGTCCGAGTGCCCGGCCGGGCCCGCGTCGCCGTCCCCCGTCGAGGGTGCCGCCGCTGCCGCCGGTTCGGTCGCCCGGCCCGGCCCGCTGCTGCGGGTGCTGGGCGACACCCACGCGCTGGGCCGCCGCCTGCCGCAGCTGGTCGTCGGCCTCGCCCTCTACGGCGGCAGCATGGGCCTGATGCTCCGCGCCGGCCTCGGGCTCGACCCCTGGGACGTGTTCCACCAGGGCCTCCAGGGCAGCTTCGGCCTCTCGGTGGGCGCCTGGGTCACCATCTGCGGGGCCCTGGTGCTGCTGCTGTGGATCCCGCTGCGCCAGCTGCCCGGGATCGGCACGATCGCCAATGTGCTGCTGATCGGCGCCGCGATGGACCTCACCCTGCGCTTCGTCGGCACGCCGGGGGCGCTCCCGCTCCGGATCCTGCTGATGGTCACCGCGATCCTGCTCAACGGCCTGGCCACCGGTCTCTACATCGGCGCCCGGCTGGGCCCGGGGCCGCGGGACGGGCTGATGACCGGACTGCACCGGCGCACCGGGGGCTCGCTGCGGCTGATCCGCACGGGTATCGAGCTGCTCGTGCTGGCGGTGGGCGTCCTGCTCGGCGGCACGGCCGGGGTCGGCACCGTCGCGTACGCGCTGGCGATCGGCCCGCTCGCGCAGTTCTTCCTGCCCTGGTTCACCGTGCCCACCGCCGAGCAGGCCGGGCGGGCCGGAAAGGTCGGAAGGGCCGGAGCGGCCGGGTAACAGGACGGATCCGGTCGTCCGGCCGACCCGGGGCGGGTGTCCGAGTGGGCCGGGCACGGAGGAACGCCCCGACTCCCGGTGCGGCGGGTCCGGAAACGCCCGGAACGGATGAACTTGGGGGCACGGAGTTGCCGCGCGTCGTTGCCGCTCGTCGCGCGGCGGGTGCGGAACCTCGTAAGGTCGTCTCCGTGTTGGACGAGATGCGGATACGGGATCTCGGGGTCATCGACGACGCGGTCGTCGAACTGGCCCCCGGCTTCACAGCGGTGACCGGGGAGACCGGAGCCGGCAAGACCATGGTGGTGACCAGCCTCGGCCTGCTGCTCGGCGGCCGGGCCGATCCGGGCCTGGTGCGCAACGGCAGCGAGCGCGCGGTGGTCGAGGGGCGCCTCCAACTGCCGCCCGGCTCGCCGGTGGCCGCCCGCGCCGTCGAGGCCGGCGCCGAGCTCGACGACGGCGCGCTGCTGATCAGCCGGACCGTCTCCGCCGAGGGCCGCTCCCGCGCCCACGTCGGCGGCCGGTCCGTGCCGGTCGGCCTGCTCGCCGAGCTCGGCGAGGACCTCGTCGCCGTGCACGGCCAGACCGACCAGCAGCGGCTGCTGCGCCCGGCCCGCCAGCGCGGCGCCCTGGACCGGTACGCGGGCGAGTCGGTGGCCGAGCCGCTGGCCCGCTACCGCGAGGTGTACCGCCGGCTGCGCGAGGTCTCCTCGACGCTGGAGGAGCTGACCACCCGGGCCCGCGAGCGGGCCCAGGAGGCGGACCTGCTGCGGTTCGGCCTCGACGAGGTCGCCGCCGCCGAACCGGTGGCGGGCGAGGACGAGGGGCTGTCCGCCGAGGCCGAGCGGCTCGGCCACGCCGACGCGCTCTCCTCCGCCGCGACCCTCGCCCACGCCGCCCTGGCCGGTGACCCGGCCGACCCGGAGGCGCTGGACGCGGGCACCCTGCTCGCCCAGTCCCGCCGCGCGCTGGACGCCGTCCGCCACCACGACGAGCGGCTCGCCGCCCTCGCCGACCGGCTCAACGAGGTCGGCTACCTGCTCGCCGACGTGGCCGGCGACCTGGCCGGCTACGCCGACGACCTGGACGCCGACCCGGTCCGCCTGGCCGCCGTCGAGGACCGCCGGGCCGTGCTCTCCCAGCTGCTGCGCAAGTACGGCGGCCCGGAGAACTCGCTGGCCGAGGTGATCGCCTGGGCCGAGTCCGGCTCCGCCCGGCTCTCCGAGCTCGACGGCGACGACGAGCGGATCGACGAGCTCGGCGCCCGGGAGACCGAGCTGCGCGGCGAGTTGGCCGACCTCGCGGCCGAGGTCTCGGCCGCCCGGCAGGCCGCCGCCGGGCGCTTCGCGGCGGCCGTCTCCGCCGAGCTCGCCGAACTGGCGATGCCGCACGCCCGGGTCACCTTCGCGATCAGCCAGGTCGACGACCTGTCCGGGATCGAGATCGAGGGCCGGACGGTCGCCTACGGGCCGCACGGCGTGGACGAGGTCGAGGTGCTGCTGGCCCCGCACCCCGGCGCCCAGCCCCGGCCGATCGCCAAGGGCGCCTCGGGCGGCGAGCTGTCCCGGGTGATGCTCGCCGTCGAGGTGGTCTTCGCCGGCGCCGACCCCGTCCCCACCTATCTGTTCGACGAGGTGGACGCGGGCGTCGGCGGCAAGGCGGCGGTCGAGATCGGCCGCCGGCTCGCCAAGCTCGCCGAGAGCGCCCAGGTCGTCGTCGTCACCCACCTGCCGCAGGTGGCGGCCTTCGCCGACCGCCACCTGGTGGTCGAGAAGACCAACGACGGCACCGTGACCCGCAGCGGCGTCAAGGTGCTGAACGACGAGGAGCGGGTCCGCGAGCTCTCCCGGATGCTGGCCGGCCTGGAGGACTCCGAGCTCGGCCGGGCGCACGCGGAGGAGTTGCTCGCCGCGGCCCGCGCCCCCCGCCACCGCTGAACCAGGGCGGCCCTCGCGGACCGGCCACGACGCGCCCCGCCGGGGGCGCCGACTGTCCAAGAGGGCCGCCGACCTGGCATGGTGGCGGCTGGACACTGGCCCTTCCTGTCCCGAGCGCCGCCGGCGGGCAACCCCCGCCCGGGGCGCGCGTAGCTGATCGAGTCGGATGCGAGACGACGTGGACCATTCCGCCGCCCGGGCAGCCGCAGCCACCCCCGAACCGGGGCAGCTGCACGTGGTGCTCGTCCTGGCCGCCAGTAGCGGCGGCATCGGTGCGCATGTGCGCTCCTTGGCACAGGGCCTGGTCGCGCACGGAGTGACCGTCACGGTGTGCGCCCCCGCCGGCGCGGACGCGCTGTTCGGTTTCTCCCGCACCGGTGCGCGGTTCCACCTGGTCGACATCACCCCGACCGCGGGCGCCCGCAGCGACGCCACCGCGATCGGCGAGCTGCGCCGTGCCTTCACCGGCGCCGACGTGGTGCACGCCCACGGCCTGCGCGCGGGGCTGCTGTCCGACCTCGCGCTGCGCACCGCCGGCCGCTTCCCGGGCCTGCGCCCGGAGACGCCGCTGGTGGTCACCTCGCACCACGCGCTGGACGCCACCGGCATGGAGCGCCGCCTCCAGCGGCTGATGGAGCGCCGGGTGGCGCGCGCCGCCGACCTCGTCCTCGGCGCCTCCTCCGACCTGGTGGCCCGGGCCCGCGAACTCGGTGCCACCGACGCCCGGCTCGGCCCGGTCGCGGCCCCGCCGATGCCCGAGGCACGGCTGCCCCGGGCCGGGGCCAGGGCGGCGCTGCTCGGCGGTCCGGACCGCCCGCTGGTCCTCGCGGTGGGCCGGCTCGTCCCGCAGAAGGCCTTCGGACTGCTGCTGGACGCGGCCCGCGACCTGGCCGCGCTGACGCCCGAACCGCTGGTGCTGCTGGCCGGGGACGGCCCGGAGGCCGCCGGGCTGCGCGAGCGGGTGGCCGCCGAGAAGCTGCCGGTGCGGCTGCTCGGCTACCGCACCGATGTGTCCGACCTGCTGGCCGCCGCCGACGTGCTGGTGCTCTCCAGCCGCTGGGAGGCCCGGTCGCTGGTGGTGCAGGAGGCGATGCGGGCCGGCGTGCCGGTGGTCGCCACGGCCGTCGGCGGCATCCCCGAACTGGTCGGCGACGCCGCCGTGCTGGTCCCGCCCGGCGACGCGGCGGCGCTCGGTCGGGCGGTGCGGGAGCTGCTGGCCGACCCGGAGCGCCGAGAGCGCCTGGTGGCGGCCGGCCGGCAGCAGGCGGAGACCTGGCCGGACGAGGCCGCCACCGTCGCCCAGGTGCTCAGCACCTACGACGAGCTGGTGCAGCGCAACGGGTGAGCGACGGTGGCGGCGGGTCAGACGGTGGCCTGCTCGCCGGCCCGGTCGGCGGCCGGGCCGTCCGGCTGGGCCGACAGATAGGCGCCGCCGCAGGCGGTGAGGCGCAGCGCGGTGTCGATCAGCGGGACGTGGCTGAAGGCCTGCGGGAAGTTGCCCACCTGGCGCTTGAGCCGCGGGTCCCACTCCTCGGCGAGCAGCCCGAGGTCGTTGCGCAGCGACAGCAGCCGGTCGAACAGCTCCCGCGCCTCCTGCACCCGGCCGATCATGGCGAGGTCGTCGGCCAGCCAGAACGAGCAGGCCAGGAAGGCGCCCTCGTGGCCGGAGAGGCCGTCGACGTTGTTGCCGCTCTCGTCGTGGGTCGGGTAGCGGAGCACGAAGCCGTCCTCGGTGGACAGCTCGCGCTGGATCGCCTCGATGGTGCCGATCACCCGCTTGTCGTCCGGCGGCAGGAAGCCGACCTGCGGGATGAGCAGCAGTGAGGCGTCCAGCTCCTTGCCGCCGTAGTACTGGGTGAAGGTGTTGCGGCCGGGGTCGTAGCCCCGCTCGCAGACGTCCCGGTGGATGGTCTCGCGCAGTTCGCGCCAGCGCTCCAGCTGGCCGCCGGCCGGGGCGTCCTCGGGGGTCTGCTCCAGCAGCTTGATGGTGCGGTCCACCGCCACCCAGGCCATCACCTTGGAGTGGACGAAGTGCCGGCGCGGCCCGCGGACCTCCCAGATGCCCTCGTCCGGCTCGGTCCAGTGGTCCTCCAGGTACTCGATCAGCCGCAGCTGGAGGTGGTGGGCGTGGTCGTTGCGGACCAGGCCGGTCATGTGGGCCAGGTGCAGCGCCTCGACGACCTCGCCGTAGACGTCCAGCTGGAGCTGGCCGGCCGCGCCGTTGCCGACCCGCACCGGCTGTGAGCCCTCGTAGCCGGGCAGCCAGTCCAGTGCGGACTCGGTGAGCTCGCGCTCGCCGGCGATGCCGTACATGATCTGGAGGTTCTCCGGGTCGCCCGCGACCGCGCGCAGCAGCCACTCGCGCCAGGCCTTGGCCTCGTCGCGGTAGCCGGTGCGGAGCAGGGAGGACAGGGTGATCGCGGCGTCCCTGAGCCAGGTGTAGCGGTAGTCCCAGTTGCGCTCGCCGCCGATGTCCTCGGGCAGCGAGGTGGTGGGGGCGGCCACGATCCCGCCGGTGGGGGCGTAGGTGAGGCCCTTGAGGGTGATCAGCGAGCGGACCACGGCCTCCCGGTAGGGCCCCTGGTAGGTGCACTGGCCGACCCACTCGTGCCAGAAGTCGGCGGTGGCGTCGAGCAGTCCCTCGGCGTCCGGCGGGGTCGGCTGCTCCAGGTGGGAGGCCTGCCAGGTGAGCGCGAAGGCGATCCGTTCGCCGGCCCGGACGGTGAAGTCGGCGTAGGTGGTGAGGTTGCGCCCGTAGGTGTCGGCCTCGCCGTCCAGCCAGACCGAGTCCGGCCCGGCCACGGCGACGGTGCGGTGGCCGCCGTCGGGCTGCTCCACCCGGTGCACCCAGGGGACGACCCGGCCGTAGCTGAAGCGCATCCGCAGGGCGGAGCGCATCCGCACGGTGCCTTCCACGCCCTCGACGATCCGGATCACCTGCGGCACGGCGTCCTTCCCGGCCAGCGGGCGGGGCGGCATGAAGTCGATGACCCGGACGGTGCCGCCCTGGGCGTCCCACTC
>NZ_JZWY01000865.1:0-3227 GCF_000966955.1 Streptomyces sp. NRRL S-495 | reverse complement strand
CCCCTGGCCGCCGCCGGACTGCTCAACCCGATGATCGCCGGTGCGGCGATGGCCTTCTCCTCGGTCTTCGTGGTCGGCAACAGCCTGCGGCTGCGCACCTTCCGCTGAGTGTCTTCCGCGGTGCTCGACCCGGGGGCCCCGGAACCACATCGGTTCCGGGGTTCCCGGCTGCGTGCCCGGGCCTGGGGGCCCGGGGGTCGGGGGTCGGGCGCCGGTCCGACGGCCGGGCACTGATCCGATGAGGGGACACCGCCGAGGCGTTCCCGGAGGTCAGCGGCCCGGTCGCATAGCCTGTCGCCTTGCCGTCGGCCGGACGGTGGCCCGTGGGTCGTCCGTGCGTCGCCCGTGCGTCGCCCGTGGGCGGCCCGTTCGGCGCGCCGCCGGTGGCGTCGGTCGGTGGCGTCGGTCGGCGGACGGCTCCGGGGACGGCTTCGGGCACGTGGGACAAAGGGGTGCAGGGTGGCTTCCTCGGGAACGAGCGACTCCTTCGGACGCGGGCAGCGCTTCCGCGCCTGGCTGCTGGAGGGCCTGTCCGACCGGGTCAAGCAGCACCCCGGCCCGCACGCCCAGGCCCCCGCCGAACAGGCCCGCCCCTGGTGGCGGGTGATGTGCCTGACCGGCCTCGACTACTTCTCCACCCTCGGCTACCAGCCCGGCATCGCCGCCCTCGCGGCCGGTCTGCTCTCCCCGGTGGCGACCGTCGTCCTCGTCGTCGTCACCCTCTTCGGAGCCCTGCCCGTCTACCGCCGGGTGGCCCGGGAGAGCCCGCACGGCGAGGGCTCGATCGCGATGCTGGAACGCCTGCTGTCGTTCTGGCAGGGCAAGCTGTTCGTCCTCGCCCTGCTCGGCTTCGCGGCCACGGACTTCATGATCACCATCACCCTGTCGGCCGCCGACGCCACCGCCCACCTGGTCGAGAACCCGCACCTGCACAGCGCCCTGACCGGCAAGCAGGTCCTCATCACCCTGGTGATGATCGCCCTGCTCGGCGGCGTCTTCCTCAAGGGCTTCAGCGAGGCGATCGGGCTGGCCGTCGTCCTGGTCGCGGTCTACCTCGCGCTCAACGTGGTCGTCGTCATCAACGGCTTCTACCACGTCCTCAGCTCCCCCGGCGTGGTGAGCGACTGGGCGGACGCGCTCACCGCGGAGCACGGCAACGTCGTCGCCATGATCGGCGTCGCCCTGGTGACCTTCCCCAAACTCGCCCTCGGCCTCTCCGGCTTCGAGACCGGCGTCGCCGTCATGCCGCACATCGAGGGCGACCCGGAGGACACCGAGGAGAAGCCGACCGGCCGGATCCGCGGTGCCCGCAAGCTGCTCACCACCGCCGCGCTGATCATGAGCGTGTTCCTGATCACCACCAGCTTCATCACCACCCTGCTGATCCCGAAGGAGGCCTTCGAGAAGGGCGGCGAGGCGAACGGACGCGCGCTCGCGTACCTGGCCCACGAGTACCTCGGCAACACCTTCGGCAGCATCTACGACCTGTCCACGATCGCGATCCTCTGGTTCGCCGGCGCCTCCGCCATGGCGGGCATGCTCAACCTGCTGCCCCGCTACCTGCCCCGCTACGGCATGGCGCCGCACTGGGCGAAGGCGGTCCGGCCGATGGTCATCGTGCTCACCCTGATCGCCTTCCTGGTCACCTGGCTCTTCGACGCCAGCGTGGACGCCCAGGGCGGCGCCTACGCCACCGGCGTCCTGGTGCTGATCAGCTCCGCCGCGATCGCCGTCACCATCGCCGCCCGCGCGGCCCGCCAGACCGGCTGGACCATCGGCTTCGCGATCATCGCGGCCGTCTTCCTCTACACCACGGCCCTCAACATCGCCGAACGCCCGGACGGCGTGAAGATCGGCGCCTGCTTCATCGCCGCCATCGTGTTCGTCTCCCTGCTCTCCCGGCTCAAGCGCGCCTTCGAACTCCGGGTCACCGACATCGTCTTCGACGACTCCGCCGAGCGCTTCGTGCGCGACTACACCCACCGGCCGCTGCGCCTGATCGCCAATGAGCCGAACAGCCGCGACCTCGCCGAGTACCAGGAGAAGAAGCGCCAGATTCGGGCGGACAACGACATCCCGGCCGAGGACGACCTGGTCTTCGTCGAGGTGACCGTCAAGGATCCCTCGGAGTTCGAGGCGGTGCTCACCGTGCACGGCGAGGTGCTGCACGACCGCTACCGGGTGCTCACGCTGGAGAGCTCCAGCGTCCCCAACGCGCTGGCCGCGCTGCTGCTCACCGTCCGGGACCGCACCGGGCAGCAGCCGCACATCTACTTCGAGTGGACGGAGGGCAATCCGTTCGCCCAGTTCCTGCGGTTCTTCCTGTTCGGGCAGGGCGAGGTCGCGCCGGTCACCCGCGAGGTGCTGCGGGAGGCGGAGCCGGACCGGATGCGGCGGCCGCGGGTGCACGTGGGCTGAGGGGGCGGGCCGGGGAGCCCGGTGGAGGAGTCGGGGATGTGCGGGGCCTGTGCCGATGGGTTGTCAGGTGCATAGCATGGCAGTTCGTCGGTCCCATCCCGCCACTCCGCTACCCGGCCACCCCGCAGAGGAGCAACTTCCGTGCGCAATCGCAGGTTCGGCTCGATCGTTCTGACCGGCGCCCTCGCCCTCGCCGGCCTCGGCACCGGCCTCGGTACCGCCCCGGCGGCCGTCGCGGCCTCCGGGGCGGAGCAGGGTTCCGCGGTCACCGCCGGCGGCTCCCGGCACCGGGTCGAGGTCTTCGCCGAGGACGGCTCGATCGGACGGGCCACCGTGCCCGCCGCCTCCCCGTACCTGACCGGCGACCGCCCCGGCCTCGCCCCCGCCGGGGACGGCGAGGTCACCCCGATCCTGCGGAGCGGCGACAGCGCCGGCAAGGTCGACGTCGTGGTCATCGGCGACGGCTACACCGCCGCCGAGCAGGAGAGGTTCCGGGCCGACGCCGCCGCCAAGTGGCAGGAGCTCAGCGCCGTCGAGCCCTACGCCGGCTACCGGAACCTGTTCAACGTCTGGGCCGTCGCCACCGTCTCCGCCGAGTCCGGCATCACCGGCGACCCGGACCGCGCCACCGTCCGCAACACCGCGCTCGGCTCCTACTTCTGGTGCGAGGACATCGAACGCCTGCTGTGCGTCGACACCAAGGCCGTCGAGAACTACGCCGTCAAGGCCCCGCAGGCCGACCTCGTCCTCGTCGTCGCCAACACCGCCAAGTACGGCGGGGCCGGCTACAACGTCGCCTCCCCGCTCGG
>NZ_JZWY01000864.1:0-701 GCF_000966955.1 Streptomyces sp. NRRL S-495 | reverse complement strand
CCAACACCGCCAAGTACGGCGGGGCCGGCTACAACGTCGCCTCCCCGCTCGGCTACGACGGCATCGCCACCGTCGCGGGCGGCAATCCGAAGGCCGGGCAGATCGCCGTGCACGAGACCGGCCACTCGCTCGGCAAGCTCGCCGACGAGTACTTCTACGACGGCTCCGACACCTACCCGGCCGAGGAGGGCGAACCGGCCGAGCCCAACATCAGCATGTACACCGCCGACCGGCTCACCCACGACCGCGCCAAGTGGTACCGCTGGATCGGCCGGACCTCGCCCGACGGGGGCGTGGTCGGCAGCTACGAGGGTGGCGGCTACTACCCCAAGGGCCTGTACCGGCCCACCGAGAACTCGATCATGCGTTCGCTCGGACGGGAGTTCAACCTGCCCGGCCGGGAGGCGATGATCGCCGGTTTCTACCGCCACGCCGCCCCGCTCACCAGCCCCACCCCGGCCGGCACCCCGCTCACCCGGGCCGACCGCCTCACCGTCGAGCTCCCGGTCGCCGGAACCGCCCTCAGCTGGTCCCTGGACGGCCGCACGCTGCCGCAGCTGCGCGGACGGACGACGGTCGACCTGCGCACCGTCCCGCTCCCCGGCCCGCGCGGCCGGGTCCACACCCTGACCGCCACCGCCACCGACCCCACCCCCGCCGTCCTCGACCCGGCCCTCCGTGCCGCCCTGACGGCCACCCTG
>NZ_JZWY01000863.1:0-4391 GCF_000966955.1 Streptomyces sp. NRRL S-495 | reverse complement strand
TCCTGCCCGTCACCCGCTGACCGGGGCCGCCTGTTCTCGCGCGGCCCGGCCCGGCCTGGTGGTCCGGCCTGGTCCGGCTTGTGCGGCCCGCACGGGAAGTCGGCCGATCCGACTTCCCGTGCGCCGACGGTCCCTGATCCGCAGGTGGGCCGGCGGCAGGCCGTCAGCAGGCGTTCAGCAGGCCGTCAGCAGGCTGTGAGTACGGCCTCCTCGTAACCGGTGACGGTGGTGAAGCCCAGACGCCGGTAGAGGGCGAGTGCGGTGGGGTGGTCGGCCCGGACGTTCAGGCCGATGTGGTCGACGCTGTCCGCCAGGACCTCGCAGAGCCGCGCGGTGCAGGCCGCCGCGAGCCCCTGCCCCCGGGCCTCCGGGTGGGTGGTGACGTTCCCGATCACCGCCACCCGTCGGGCGGCGGAGTGGACGTGCACGCCGGCCGTCGCGAGCAGTCGGCCCCCGGCGTCCCGGATCCCGAGGTAGGGGCCGGTGGTCAGCATCCGCTCGTCGAACCAGTTGCCCGGGTAGCCGGCGGCGAACAGGGCGCGCAGATCCGCGAGGTCCGCCGCGCCGAGCCGCGTCACCGGCCCAACCGGGCGCGTGCCCGATGCCTCGCCCAGGTGCGGCGCGAGGGCGGAGGGGTCGGTCAGCGCCATCCGCAGCATCGCCGTCCGGTGCTCGGCGCGGTAGTCCGGCGCGAGGGCGTCGACGCCGCCGTCGGTGAGGTGGGCGAGCAGTCGGCGCGGCAGCACGGGCCGCATCGCGTGCAGCAGTCCGGCCAGGCGGTCGGCGTGTGCGGGCCGGGCGAGGCCGAGCAGGGTGGGCACGTCCCCGACCGCGTACAGCAGCGCCACCGGACCGTCCGCCGACCTCGTGTACCAGGCGGTGTGGGACCAGAACGGCTCGTCCAGGTCGCCGAGTTCGAAGAGGTGGAGCTCGGGGTCCCGGCCGAACCGCTCGGCGAGCGCCGCCCGGTCGTGCAGGCTGGTCAGCGCTGCGGGGGAGACGGGGGCAGGGGGAGCGGGAGAGGCAGGGGCAGGGGGAGAAGCCGGGGCGGAGGCCGGGGTCGAGGACACTCGCCGAGCCTACGCGTGCTCCGGGGTGGTCATCGCGCCGGACCCGGCGGGGCGTGGACCCAGCAGGGCCCGGAGCCGGCCGGGCGGCAGTCCGGCCGCGCGGTGCACCACCCGGGTCAGATGAGCCTGGTCGGTGAAGCCCAACTCCTGGGCCAGCAGGGCGAGTCGAGTCTCACCCTCGGTCAGTCGCTCCAGGGCGAGGGTGACCCGCAGCCGGTTGCGGTAGCGGGCGATGCCCTCGCCGGTGCAGGCCCGGAAGATCCGGCTCAGATGGTGCGGCGAACAGCCGACCGCCCGGCCCAGCTCGTCCAGCCCGAGTCCGAGGTCCGCCGCCAGCGCGACCCGCGCGGCGTCCACCAGTCGACGGCGCGCCGCGTCCCGGACCGGCCGGCCGCTCGCCACCCTCGCCGGCGCCAGTGCCGTCAGCACCTCGCCCGCCAAGGCGACCGCACGCTCGGCGAGTTCGAACGAGTCCGCGCCGCCGCGCGCCCGGACGACCAGCATCCGATGGGCCAGCGCCATCCGCGGCGTGGTGAACACCAGCCCCTGAGGCACCTCCGGATCGCCGCCCAGCAGTTCGGCGGTCCGCGGCTCGGAGAGCACCAGCTCGGTGTAGAGGTCGCCGCCGCACGGATGCGCGAACTGCTGCTCGCAGCCGATCCGTTCGACATACACGCAGGCCGGGTCCAGTACCTGGTCGACCCCGTCGATCCGCCCCCGGAACATCCCCCGCCGCACCATCACCAGCCCGAACACCGGCGCCGGCCGCAACTCCGTCCACCCTTCCGGCGGGTCCTGGCAGGACACGTCGGCGACACACAGGTCGTCCCCACTCAACAGGGACGCACGTTCGACCGGCATGCCCGCACCCTACTCCCGGGGCGACCCACTGTCGTTGCCCGTCACCGACCGTCCAGCAGGGCGCCGTCCAGGCCCAGCAGCCGGACGCGTCCGCCCTCGAAGCCGAGGGCGAGCCCGGCGGTGAAGGCGGTCCGACCGTCCCGGTACTCGACCGCGCCGACCGACCGGACCGACTGCCCGAGGAAGCGCGTCAGCGGCAGATCCGCCGGATCGTCGGTCGTGCCGGTCTCCTCGGTTGCGCCCGTCGGGTCGGCCCGGAACGACAGGCCGCTGCCGGGCGTGCCGAAAAGCACGGGCCCGAGGTTTTCCAGGTGGAGCTACAGGTGCGACAACTGTGGTTCGGTGTCGGACTGTTGGTGGCGGCGGGCCGTGGTCACCCGGGTCAGTCAGGCGCCGACCAGGCCGACGGCCGTCACGGACTCCTCGTCGATCATCCGGCGATGCTCGCACGGTGCTTGCCCGCGCGCGAACGGATTGCACAAGAAACGACAAGCCGCCGGGGCGGGCGCGGCGGGACAGTGGGACCGGTCGGCGCCCCGTACGGGGGTCGGGGCGCCGACCCGAGTCGTTGAGTCGTTCTTCGGCCCCCGCCCAGTTCGCGTTCTGTCCGAGGAGTCCCGTTGAACGATCCGATCGTTCCCGCCGTGCCGTTCGCCGAAGATCCCGGAGCCGGTCCCGAGGCCGGTCCCGACCGGCCCGGGCGCCGCCGGATGCTGCGCGGCGCGCTCGCCGTCGCGGGCGCGGTGGCGCTGCGCCCGCTCGTCGCGGCGACACCCGCCGCCGCCGATCCTGCCGGGTCCGGTGCGGGTGCCGGCTCCGGTGCCGTCGTGGTGCGGCGGTTCGGCCGCTACGAGGTGCTGGCGCTGCTCGACGCCCACGGTCCGTTCCCCGGCACCGCGCAGGCCGCCTTCCCCGACGCGGCGGCCGCCGACTGGGAGCGCGCCCGCCGCCTCGACCCGGCCGCCTTCGGCCCGGGCGACACCTGGGAGCTGGACTTCCGCTGCTACGCCGTCCGCCGCCCCGGCGGCCGGGTCACTCTGGTGGACACCGGTATCGGCCCGGTCGGCAGCCCGGCCTCCGGTTGGGCGCCCGTCCCCGGGCAGCTGCCCGCCGTCCTGGCCCGGGCCGGGATCGCCCCGGCGGACGTCGAGACGGTGGTCCTGACCCACCTCCACGAGGACCACTACGGCTGGTCGGTCACCCCCGAGGGCGTACCGGTGTTCCCGAACGCCCGCTACGTGGTGCAGCACGCCGAGGTCGCGGCGCTCGGACCGACCCGGACGGCGCGCACCTACGTCGTCGAACCACTGCTGCGCGCAGGGCAGTTGCACGAGGTCGACGGCCACTCGGTGCTCGCCGGCCGGGCCCGGCCCGGAGGCGGCGCGATCACCCTGCTGCCGACGCCCGGCCACACGCCGGGCCACCAGTCGGTCCTGGTCGACGGCGGCGGGGACCGCCTGCTGGTCACCGGGGACGTGCTGGTCCACGCCGTCCAACTCGCCACCCCCGCCGTGCGCTACCTCTTCGAGGCCGACCCGGAGACGGCCCGCCGCAGCCGCGAGCAACTCCTCGCCGAGGCCCGCCGCACCGGCGCGGTACTCGGCACCGCCCACCTCGACCACCCCTTCGTCCGGCCGTGGACCCCGGCCGACCGCACGCCCCCGCACTGACACCGTCCGCCTCGGGGGAGCCGCCCTGGAGGGTCCCGCCGCTCCCCGCCCGCGTGGCGGCCGGTGCGCCGTCCAGGACTGATCGCCCGGGCCCCACCGGGCGTTCTTCGAGAGCTTCCTCAAGGACCCGGCTCGCTCCGGGGACCGCCGACCCGCGGTTCCACGGGCTGGGGCTCCGGTGGAGGCCGCCGCCCTCTGGCGGGACGGTTCGGGGTGTGGTCCCATCGCGAGTGGGGCGCGTGGGGGTGCCCGCGTCGAGAGGGGGCCGGTTCTTATGGACGAGCAGCCGTTCCGCACCGCCGAGGTCGAGGACGCCCCGGTCGTGGTCGCCCCGGACGGTGCCACCGTCCGGCCGTTGCTGACCCTGAACGGCCTCGGCAGTCAGGCCGCGTTCGAACTCGCTCCCGGTGCCGTCACCCGCGCCGTCTCCCATGCCACCGTGCAGGAGCTCTGGTACGTCACGGCCGGCCGGGGCCGGATCTGGCGGCGGCAGTCCGGCCGGGAGTCCGTGGACGTCCTGCGGGCGGGAACGTCGGTCTCGGTGCCACTGGGAACCGCCTTCCAGTTCCGTGCCGATCCGGACAGCCCGGGTCCGCTGCGCATCGTCGCCATCACCATGCCTCCCTGGCCGGACGGCTCCACCACCGAAGCCCGACCCGAGGACGGCCCCTGGTCTCCCACCGTCGGCTGACGCGAACGGGTGCGGCCGGTGTCCCCGTGGGAGTGGGGACACCGGCCGGCCGCAGGCTGCGTGGTGTTCGGTGCGCGTGGTGTTCGGTGTGTGCTGTTC
>NZ_JZWY01000862.1:0-268 GCF_000966955.1 Streptomyces sp. NRRL S-495 | reverse complement strand
TGTTCGGTGTGTGCTGTTCGGTGGGCGCGGTTTCGCGCTGGGCGGTGGGGCGGGGTCAGAGGGGGAGGGTCAGCTCCTGGCCGGGCTGGATGAGGTCGGGGTCCTCGCCGAGGGCCGCGCGGTTCCGTTCGTACAGTGCCTGCCAGCCGCCGGGGACTCGGAGCTGCTCGGCGATGCTGTCGAGGGTGTCGTCGTCGCGCACCGTCCAGGTGGTGGGGCCACCGGCCGGGGGAGGGGCGGCGGGAGTGCCGGGACGGGGCGCCTCCGC
>NZ_JZWY01000861.1:0-9961 GCF_000966955.1 Streptomyces sp. NRRL S-495 | reverse complement strand
GCCTCCGCCGGTTCGGCGGCCGACTCGACCGGGGGGCGTTCGCGGTCCCGGTCGGCGCGGGAGCCGCATACCGGCCACGGGGTGAGCCCGCGCTGTTCGGCGAGGGCGTTGGCGACGGCGATCTGCTCGTCCCGGCTGGCCAGGTCGGCGCGCGGGGCGTAGCGGAGGCCGCCGGTCTCCTCCCAGGTCGGCTCGTCGAACTGGAGGCCGCCGAAGTAGCCGTTGCCGGTGTTGATGTGCCAGTCCCCGCTGCTCTCGCAGGCGGCGACCCGCTCCCAGTCGATCACGGTCCCCCGATCGATGCCCGCTCCGCCTCCCGGGCCCGGTGGCGCGGCGTGCGCCGCGGCGGGGGCGGCGAGGACGGCGGCCAGGGTGCACACGGCGGTGGGGAGCAGGCGGCGCAGGTGCGCGATGGGGGGCATCGGCGGCTCTCAGGTCCGGGGGCAGGGGCGCGCGCCGCTCGGGAGCGGCGCGTTCCCACCGACGCACGCCGGGCCCGCTGGATCCCCGCCGACACGTCGAGCAGGTCACCCGCCCGGCTCCGCGCCGCCACCCGGCCGGCTCTCGTCCCGCCGCTCGGGCCGGCCCGCCGGAACGCCTGACCGGCCGGTCCGGTCCCGTGACGGTGCTCACAGGGTCGAACGTGTGCGAACACTTTCGGGTGCGTGTGCGGCATTCGGGTGGAGGTTCGGCCGGCTCCCAGGGGCTCCGGCTCGTGCGCTTGTGCGAGTCGCCGGCGCCCGTCCGGCCGGGCCGGAGGTCGGGCTGGAGGCCGGGCTGGAGGCCGTGCCGTGTGTCGTGCCGTGTGTCGTGCCGGACCTTCCTCGTGTGCCTGTCCCCGGACGAACGACGGCCCCCCGGCGCGAACGCCGGGGGGCCGGGGAGGAGCAGGGTGGAGCAGGCGGAAGTCCGCAGGTCAGCGGCGCTTCTCGCGCTCGGCTGCGGCGGCGGCCTGCTGGCGCTGCTTCTCCTCCTTCTCGTGCTTCTCCTTGACGCGCACGGACTCCTTGCGGACCTCCTCCTGGATCGTCCGCTCGCGCCGGAGCCACTCCGGGTTCTCCTCGCGGAGCTCCTCGATCTGCTCGGTGGTGAGCGCCTCGGTGATGCCGCCGCGGGCCAGGCCGGACGCGGAGACGCCGAGCCGGGTGGCCACCACGGAACGCGGGTGCGGGCCGTTGCGGCGCAGGTCCTGGAGCCACTGCGGCGGCTCGGTCTGCAGGGCGGTGAGCTCCTCGCGGGAGATCACGCCCGACTGGAAGTCGGCAGGGGTGGCGCCGAGGTAGACCCCGAGCTTCTTCGCCGCCGTCGCCGGCTTCATGGTCTGCGTGGTCTTCTGCTTGAGCGATGTCATGGTCACCAGGGTAAGCGAGCGGCCGACGCCCGCTGTCACGGTCGGTAGCCTTGGGCGGGTGACAGAGATGCAGGTGACACCCTCGTTCCGGCTGGCCTACGTCCCGGGCGTGACCCCCGGCAAGTGGGCGCGCGTCTGGTCGGAGCGGCTCCCGGACGTTCCGCTCGCCCTGGTCGCGGTCGAAGCCGCGGCCGGGGAGCCGACGCTGCGCGCGGGCGACGCGGACGCGGGGCTGCTGCGGCTGCCGGTCGACCGGACCGGCCTGAGCGCGATCCCGCTGTACACCGAGACGACGGTGGTGGTGTTCCCGAAGGACCACTGGCTGGCGGCGGCGGAGGAGGTCACCGTTGCGGACCTCGCCGACGACGTGGTCTTCCACCCGCTCGACGACACCCTCGAATGGGAGCAGCTGCCCGGGCGGCCCGCCATCGAGCGACCGGCGACCACGGCCGACGCGATCGAGCTGGTCGCGGCCGGGGTCGGGGTGCTGCTCGTCCCGCAGTCGCTGGCACGCCTGCACCACCGGCGCGACCTCACCTACCGGACGATGGCGGACGCCCCGCAGTCCCGGATCGCGCTGTCCTGGCCGGAGGAGCAGACCACCGACCTGGTGGAGGAGTTCATCGGCATCGTCCGGGGCCGCACGGTCAACAGCTCGCGCGGCCGGGGTCAGACGGCCGCGACCCCGGCCGAGGCCCCGGCGGCGAAGTCCGCCCCGGGCCGCGCCGGCGGTGCGAAGAGTGGCAGCGGCGGTGCCAAGGGTGGCGCCGCCAAGGGGGGTGCGGCCAAGGGCAGCGCTCCCAAGGGCTCGGGCAAGCCGGCCGCCGGAGGCCGGGCCACCGCGGGCGGGCGTGCCCGGGGCGGCTCCGGATCGTCGTCCGGTGGCGCGGCGGCCGCCCGGCGCGGCCGCCCGAAGCGTCGCGGCTGACGTTCCCCCGCCGGCCGTGCCGGGTGGGTGCGCCGGGTGGGTGCGCCGGCCCGCCGGTCGTGCGCGCCCCCTCGGCCGGTCACGCGCTCCGGGGGGCGGCCAGGGTGTTCAGCAGGGCGGCGCCGCGCTCGGCGTCGTCCACGCTCACCGCGAACTCCGCGCCCTGTCGGGGTCGGATCACCAGGCACTCGCCGCGGCGCAGCATGACCGTGGTGCCCAGGCCGCTCAGCCGGTAGCCCCAGCCGCCCACCTGGGCCGGGGTGCGGGTCTCGGCCCGGGCCGAGACGATCTCCTCCGGATCCCAGTGCCGGGAGGGTCGGCCGAGCGGGCCGAACGCCACATCCAGGCCGCGCTCGGTCACCCGCGCCTGCACCGACGAACAGCCGAGCCCGGCCAGCGCGACGACCGCCAGCGGCGCGGCGGTCGCCCAGGCCGCCCCGCCCAGCCCGGCGAACCCGGCCAGTGCCGCCCCCGCCGTGCCCAGCCCGGCGCACCCGGCCAGCAGTCCCAGCCAGGGATTGACCGCCCGGGAGAGCCAGACCGCCCGCTGCCCGTCCGGCAGGTCGAGGCGCGGGCCGTCGGCGACGGTCGCGGCGAGCGGCCCCGGGCCCTGCGGCCGGGCGAGCCACCAGGCCAGCGCGCCGGCCGCGACCGCCGCCACCAGGACCAACAGCACCTCGGCGCCCATCGGCCCGGCCTCCTGCCAGGTCGGGCGGTCCAGATTGGCCGAGACGATCGCGGCCTGCGCGCCCGTCAGCAGTGCACCCCCGAAGCCGAGCCCGACCGCCGACCAGGCCTTCGCCTGCTCCCCGCCGCGCCACCGGGCGACGGCCGCCGCCGCGACCGAGGCCGCCCACACCGCGGCCGGGAAGCCCGCCGCGGCCGTCAATGACATCGAACCGTCCGGTCGCGTTCCGCTCCAGTGCGTGGCCAGAGGCTCCGGCAGCTGGTCGCGCGCCACCCACGGCAGTCCGAGCAGCAGTGCCAGCACCCCGAGGGCGAGCGCCCCGAACGCGAGCATCCCGATCACCCGGACCGCCGCGTCCTTGCGGGCGTCGTGCCCGCCCTTCTGCGAAACCTTCTTCACTCCAGCCCCCTGATCATCTCGACGAGCTCCTCCCGGCTGAAGCCTGCGTGTGCCGCGTCCGCGACCAGCCGCCGCGCCGCGTCCAGCAGTTCGGCGCGGCGGTCGGCACCGCGGGCGACGGTGATGCCGCGCCCCCGGCGGAACTCCAGTACCTCTTCGTCCCGTAGCACCCGGAGCGCCCGCAGCACCGTGTTCGCGTTCACCCCGAGCGCCCGCGCCAGATCCCTCGCCGGCGGCAACCGCTCCCCGGGTACGCACTCGCCCTCACCGACGGCCCGCCGGATCGCTCCCGCAACCTGCTCGTGCAACGGCCGGGAGTCCCCGGCCTCCAGCTTCAGCAACATGATGCTAGTGAGAGTAGCACCATCACCGAATGACGCCAGTGCCGCCGACGGCCGGTCGCGCGACCGGGGGTGGCCCCGCTCAGGCGGGTTGGCGGGTTGGCGGGTTGGCTGGTTGGTGGGCTGCTGGGCTGCTGGGTCGGGGAGTCGGGGAGTCCGGGCGGGGCGCGGACTCAGGAGCAGCTCCGGGCCCCAGGCGTCCAGCAGGGCGGCGGCGGACCGGAAGGCCCCCTCGGTGCTGAGCCGTCCCATCGCGGCGACCGTCCGGGGTGAGGGCCGGTTCGGCCGACGCTTTGCTGACGAACGCGGCGAAATCCGCTGTCAGGCCAGGTCTTTGCGCATCAGCGTGCACATCGCTTCGTACCGCTGGAGTGAGCCGTCCTCGGCCTCCACGTCCCAGGAATCGAGCTCACGGCCGAAGGCCCGGTAGCCCAGACGTTCGTAGAGGGCGCGGGCGCGCGGGTTGCTCTCCTCGACGCCGAGTTCGGCGCGGGTCAGGCCCCTGGTCCGGATCCGCTGTTCGGCGGAGCGGACCAGCAGCGTGCCGATCCCACAGGACTGGAGGGCCGGGTGGACGCCGAGTTGCCAGAGTGTGCCGGCTCCGGGCTTGACTGTGCAGTCGATGCCGCCGACCGCCACCGGGAGCCCGACCGGCGTGCAGACGGCCAGGTAGTCGACCTCGCCCGCTTCGGCGCGGCGGATCTGGTGGACCAGCTCGCGCACGTGCTTGGGGGAGCCGGCCCAGCCGCAGGACGGCAGGTCCGCCTCGGTGAGGTCGCGCACCGACAGGTGCAGCCTGATCTCGCTCATCGCCGCCTCCCTATGGCTCCTACGACTCCGGCAGCGGCCGTCTCCCATTTCAGCAAGCCGATCCGCGTGCCGTCCAAGGGGTTTCGGGCCGGCCCTCGGCGTCAGTCGGACGGGCTTGCGCTCGGACATATAGGGCGGGTTCTGTCACCGAAGGAATTGCTGAATTCGTGATGCCGCTCCGACCCGGCCGGGTCGGTGACTCGTATCGGATGGTGTCAAGGGTCGACCAGCGGGCGTCAGTTGACCAGACTGAGCCGAATGACGACACGCCCCTCTCCTCAGGAAGACCTCCGCGCTGTTCTCTTCGACTCGGGCGGCGTGCTGATGCAGCCGATCGGCGGCCGGTGGAACCCGCGAGCCGACTTCGAGCAGACCGTTCTCGCCCACGTGCCTTCGATCACGTCGGAACAGTTGGCGGCAGCCGTCGCCGCAGGCGACCGCTACCTCGCCACCTCGTCGTCGACGCCCGAGACAGACGACTACCACCGGGTGATGCTGAGTGACGTGGGGGTGGATCCGACCTCGGAACTCCTCGCCGACCTGCGCCGCGAGGTCCCGCCCGCCACGCTCCTGGAGACCTACCCGGAGGTCATGGGCACTCTGGAAGAGCTCAGCCGACGGGGCGTGCGGATGGCAGTGGTATCGGACGCCTGGCCCAACCTGCCTGACCTTCACACGGGACTGGGGATCGGGCGGTTCTTCGAGGCGTATGCGATCTCTGCGGTGCTCGGCTGCAACAAGCCGGACCCGCGGATGTACCACCACGCCAGCGCCGCGCTGGGGCTCGCGCCGGCACAGTGCCTGTTCCTCGACGACGATCCGGCCCTGGTCGCCGCTGCCATCGGACTCGGGTACGCGGGGCGCGCGGTCTGCCGGGGACCGGTCACCGCGGAGGTGCCTTTCATCGCCTCCCTGGTTGAGTTGTTGGACCTCTTCTGACCTGGGCGGGCATCGGTTGCCGGCGGTCTGCCCGCCCCCGTGGTTCCGTGACCACGTTGCGACGGACGTCGGTGCACCGGCTCGAAGAGGACATCACGCATCCCCGGGTGCGTCCTGTCGGGCGCTTGCCGGACAGCGGGTGCCCTGTGCCCGGCGGACGACCGCCGTTCTGTTCGGAGGTCAGTCACGGAGCGCACGGCGGGTCGTTGTGGTGAGCAGGGTGGTGGCGAGGAGGGCCAGGGTGACGGCGGTGACCAGGACGGGGGAGGGGCCGGCGGGGTGGCCGGCACGGCGGACAGTGCCCATGAAGTCGAGCGTGGCGATCTGGTTCACCGCCAGGTACCAGAGCGGCAGGTAGAGGGCCTGGAAGAGGCGGTGGGTGCGGGAGAGGGTGCCGAGGGCGAGGGCGAGCGAGGGGATGAACAGGGCGCCGGCCGACCAGGCCGCCACCCCGGCGGTGTCGCCGGCCGCGGCGAGTCGGACCAGGACACCCGCACCGACCAGGGCGGTGAGCAGCACCCCGGCGGCCCATTCGGCGAGCAGCCGGGCGCGGGCGGCCGGGTAGGCGCCGAGCAGGACCTCCAGGTCGTTCTCGGCCGAGCGGCTCCCGAGGCGCGACCAGAGCAGTACCGGCCAGACCCAGGCGGCAGGCAGCACCGCGCCGACGCCGGTGTCCGGCGGTACGGAGAGCCCGGCCAGCACCAGGCCGGCCGCCGCGAGCCACCACCAGCGCGAGGCGTCGGCGAACAGGATCCGCGCCTCACCGAGCAGCAGCCGGCCGTAGTGGGAGCCGAAGCGGGAGCGGGACCGGTGGTGGGTGCGGGCCGGGGACGCGGCCGTGCGGACGGGACCAGGGGCGGGGGTCGGAGCGGGGGTGGGCGCCGATCCGTCGGGGTGCCGCTCGGCCGCCCTGGTGCGGGCGGGGTCGAAGCGGGTGAACCAGAGCGCCGGCAGCGCGGCGAGCGCCACCGCGAGCAGGACGAGCAGCAGCCGCTGGGCGAGGAACCCCGCCCCGTAGTCCGCGCCGTCCCAGTGGAACGCCTCCAGCGGGGAGTCCGTCTTGGTCAGGCCGAGGCTGAAGTCGTCGCCGCCCAGGTCGACGCCTCGCGCGGCCAGCGTGTCGCGCAGCGAGGCGGCCACCGGGCCGAGGCCGAGCCCGCCGAACGGTGCGCCGGGCGCCTCCCCGGCGATCATGAGGGCCGGCGCGAAGGCGAACCAGGTGACATTGCCCAGCCCGCCGCGCAGCAGCGGCACCGTTTCGAACAGGACGGCCAGTGCCGCGGTCGCCGCGAGCAGCGGCAGGGTCAGCACCAGGAACGGCGTCAGCAGCGCGACCGGGTCGAGCGCGTGGTCCTCGCCCCGGACCAGTTGCAGGGCGGGTGCGGTGAGTGCGAGCACGCCGAGCATCGAACCGAGCACCAGCAGATTGCCGAGGAACTTCGCCAGCATCAGTTCGGCGTTCCGCAGCGGGGCCGCGGCCAGGAGCTGGCCGACCCCGGTCTCCTCGTCGCGGCCCAGGCCCTTGCGAACCACGTAGAACCCGCCGAGGGTGAGCCACAGCGTGCCCGCCAGGGCGGTCGCCGTGCCGACGTACGCGCTGTTGTACTCCCCCCGGTAGGAGCCGAGCGCGAGGATCGCCCAGTGCCCGTCGGCGGGCGGGACGGCGAGCAGGCCCAGGCCCACCGCGGCAAGGAGCGTCACCGCGTAGGCGGGGCGGCGGATCCGGTCCCGGAAGTCGCCGAGCGCCAGCCGGCCGATCCGGCTCACCGGGCCGGTCCGCTCGGACCCACCGGCGGCTGCGCCGGGAGCAGGGTCGGTCGGTGCCCGGAACCCCTCGGGGTGGGACGGGTGGAGAACGCTCCGGGTCATCGCCGCACCCCCGGACGGCCCGCGGCGGCCGAGACGGTGAAGGCGGGCCCGTCGGGTGCCGACCGGACCAGCCCCAGGTAGGCGTCCTCCAGGTCCGGCGCGACCGGCACCGCCTCGGCCGTCGGCGGGCCGTCCGCGAGGAGCCGCAGCCGCACCCGCCCGTCCCCCGTACGCACCATCCGGCTCACCACGAAGTGCTGCTGCACGGCCGCCACCGAGCCCGCGTCCACCAGGACCTCCCACACCCGGCCGGTCTGGCCGCGCAGCAGTTGCTCCGGACTGCCCCGGCGCAGCAGCCGCCCGCCGGCGAGGACCGCGATGTCCCCGGCCACCGACTCGATGTCGGAGACGATGTGGGTGGACAGCAGCACCACCCGGTCCTCGGCGAGGGTGCTCAGCAGGTTGCGGAAGCGCACCCGTTCCTCCGGATCGAGACCGGCGGTGGGTTCGTCGACGACGATGACGCTCGGGTCGCCGAGCAGCGCCTGGGCGATGCCGACCCGGCGCAGCATGCCGCCCGAGTACGCGCCGAGCGGCCTCCGCACCGCCTCGGTCAGGTTGACCAGCACGAGCAGTTCGTCGATCCGGGCCCGGGCGGCGCGGGCGGGAAGCCCCTTGGCGGCTGCCAGGTAGGACAGGAACTCGCGCGAGGTGAGGTGCGGGTGGACGCCGAAGTCCTGGGGGAGGAAGCCCAGTTCGCGCCGGAGCAGATCGGGGTGGGCGAGCACGTCGGCCCCCCGGTAGGTGAGCCGTCCGGAGCTGGGCCGGGTCACGGTGGCGACGATCCGCATCAGGGAGGACTTGCCCGCGCCGTTCGGTCCGAGCAGACCGAGCAGCCCGGGGCCGAGCCGCAGCGAGAGGCCGTCGACGGCGTGCTTGCCGCCCCGGTAGACCTTGCTGACGTCGGTCAGTTCGAGGTGGGGTGTGACATCGGGTCGGCTCATGTGCCCGCGCTCCGCTCTCCCGGTCGTGGGTGGGATGGTGACTACGGCGACCAGCTTTCCCGGTCGGCCGTGCCCTGCCATCTGCCGATCGGCATAGATCCGGCGCCTTTTTTCGGAGCGAGAACCTGCCGATCGGCACAGGTTGGCGCCCGGGGGCGGGGGCAAAGTTCTGAGCGAGGGCGACGGGCGCCGACCTGCGAGGTCACCGGCGTGCCGAGCCTTGACAGGTGGTTCGGGCACTGGATTACTTGGCTCCGGCCAGGGCCGACCGAATGGTCGGTAGTGAGTTCTGAAGGAGGCACGATGAGCGGCGGAGCGACGGATCCGGGTACGCCCGTGGGTCCGGGAGGAGACGTGCGGGCGCCGGCGCGTCTCGGCGAGGCGCCTCCGGTGGAACTCCTGGACGCCGGCGAGCGGATGACCGCGGAGGAGCTGCGGGCGCACCAGCTCAAGCACCTACGGGCCACGCTGCGCCACGCCTACGACAACGTCGAGCTGTACCGGCGGAAGTTCGACGCGGCGGGTGTCGCGCCCGATGACTGTCGAACCCTCGCCGACCTCGCCCGCTTCCCCTTCACGACCAAGGCCGACCTGCGCGACACCTACCCGTTCGGCATGTTCGCCGTCCCGAAGGAGAAGGTCCGCCGGATCCACGCCTCCAGCGGGACCACCGGCCTGCCGACCGTGGTCGGCTACACCGAGCACGACCTGGACGTCTGGGCGGACGTGGTGGCCCGCTCGATCCGGGCGGCCGGCGGGCGGCCCGGCCAGACGGTGCACATCGCCTACGGTTACGGTCTGTTCACCGGCGGACTGGGCGCGCACGCGGGTGCCGAACGCGCCGGGTGCACCGTGATCCCGGCCTCCGGCGGTATGACGGCCCGCCAGGTCCGGCTCATCCAGGACCTCCGGCCGGAGGTCATCATGGTCACCCCGTCCTACCTGCTCACCCTGCTGGACGAGTTCGAGCGGCAGGGGATCGACCCGCGCGGCACCTCGCTGCGGATCGGAATCCTCGGCGCCGAACCGTGGACGGAGGAGATGCGCGCCGAGATCGAGCGGCGGACGGACCTCCATGCCGTGGACATCTACGGACTCTCCGAGGTGATGGGGCCGGGTGTCGCGCAGGAGTGCGTGGAGACCAAGGACGGCCTGCACATCTGGGAGGACCACTTCTACCCGGAGGTCGTCGACCCGCTGACCGACGAGGTGCTGCCGGACGGCGAGGGCGGCGAACTCGTCTTCACCTCGCTCACCAAGGAGGCGCTGCCGGTGATCCGCTACCGAACCCGCGACCTCACCCGGCTGCTGCCCGGAACCGCGCGCCCCGCGTTCCGCCGGATGGCCAAGGTGACGGGGCGCAGCGATGACCTGATCATCCTGCGAGGGGTCAACGTCTTCCCGACCCAGATCGAGGAGGTCCTGCTGCGGGTGCCCGCCGTCGCACCGCACTTCCAGCTGCGGCTGACCCGCCGGGGCCGGCTGGACCACATGACGGTGCGGGTCGAGGCGCGGCCGGACGCCGGGCCCGGGCAACGCGAGGAGGCCGTCGGGGTGATCGTGCGAGGGGTGAAGGACGGCGTCGGGGTGAGCGTGGACGTCGAGGTGGTGGACCCGTACACGCTGGAGCGTTCGGTCGGCAAGATCCGTCGGATCGAGGACCTTCGGGAGGGCGGAGGGGGAGGCGGAGAA
>NZ_JZWY01000860.1:0-6665 GCF_000966955.1 Streptomyces sp. NRRL S-495 | reverse complement strand
GGGCGGAGGGGGAGGCGGAGAACGGAGGGAGAGCTGAGGGGCGAGGTCGCCCGGTCGACAACGCGTCCGTGGGCGAGTGCGGCGTCGCAGACCTTGAGGGGTATGTCGGAGCAGGGTCGATGCAGGGCCGATTCAGGGTCGGGTGAACGCGGCGGTGTTCTCGCGGGCCCACTGGTGGAAGGTGCGCGCGGGGCGGCCGAGGAGGGTCAGGGTGGTGTCGTGAACCGGGGCGGGCCCATGGGTCGCGGCCTCCCAGAGGTTGAGCAGGGAGGTGACGACGGGAGCGGGCATGCGACGTCCCATCTGCTCCTCGGCCTCGGTACGGGTGATCCGCTCGACCGGGATCTCGCGGCCGAGGGCCTCGGCGAGGACGGCGAGTTGCTCGCGGAAGGTGAGTGACTCGGGGCCGGTCAGGGTGGGCGCGGATCCGGCGAGGGAGGTGCCGGTCAGGGCCTCGGCGGCGATGTCGGCGAGGTCCTCGGGGTGGATGGGTGCGATATGCGCATCCGGGTGGGCGAGTTGGATCGGCAGGCCCCGGCCGATGAAGTACGCCCAGCCCAGGGAGTTGCTGGCGAAGGCATCCGGGCGCAGGAAGGTGCAGTTGAGGCCGGAGTCGGCGAGCGCACGCTCGACGAGAAGGCTGTGGCTCGCGAGCGGGTCGTTCTCGGCATCGGGGCCGAGGACGGAGGACGACGAGAGCAGGACGACGTGTTCGACGCCGGCCGCGTCGGCGGCCTCGGCGAACGCATGGATGCCGGCGGGCTGGGGATAGAGGAAGACCTGCTGGACGCCGCGCAGCGCGGCACCGAAGGCCTCGGGCCGGTCGAGGGCGAGCTCGGCGCGCTCGACGCCGTCGGGGACGGTCAGGTCGGCGGGGCGGGCGCTGGCGGCGCGGACGGAGTGCCCGGCGGCGTGCAGGCGGGCGATGACGCCCTGGCCGACCTTGCCGCGGGCGCCGGTGACGAGGGTGGTGGTCATAAGGAGGAGTCCGTTCGTTTTCGTCGGGTGGTGATCGAGTCGAAAGGCAGGCGTGGTCCGGGGTGAGCCCACCCCATCAAGATGAGTGCCTAACTACATATGCATGATGTCCTGCACACGTTTTCATGTCAACACATGTCTTCGCTGGTTCACGCATGAAGATAGGCTGGCCGCATGACGACGAAGCCCGGGTCGGGCGAGGGTGAGGACCTCCTGAACGCCGTGGGGCCGGCCTTTGGGCGGCTGCGGCGCTCCTCGCTGCTCGATGTCGAGGACCCGATCTCCCAGAAGGACCTCAGTCGGACGCTGGTCCTGCGGATCGTCCAGGACGTCACTGGTCAGGACGGCCGCGAGGTGACCGTCGGCGCCGTCGCCGAGCACTTGGGCGTCGATCCCTCGGTGGGCAGCCGCATGGTGTCGGACTGCATCTCCGCCGGCTATCTGGTCCGCGCCGCCTCCCAGCAGGACGGCCGCCGGACGGTCCTGCTCCTCAGTCCGGAGGGCGAGGACCTGATGGAGCGCTTCCGTCAGTACCAGCGTTCGGCCTTCGAGCAGATCACCGCCGAGTGGCCCGACAGTGAGCGACTGGAGTTCGCCCGCCTGATGGTGAAGTACGTCGAATCCCAGGACGCCCTGCGCACCCGCGTCCGCCGCACCCCCCGCTGATCCGCCCGCGCTCGTCACCTGCTTCGGTCCCGACGACTGCCATGGGGTCGCCTGGACCCTGCTGCACCTCATCGAGACCGGCCCCGGCCCCGGCCCGGTTCTGACCGCCGAGCCCGCCCCGGAGGCCGGAGGGTGGTGCCACCGGCTCTGGGGTCGCATCGTCAACAGCGGACCGGCTCCCTCGGCTTGACGCGCCAGCCCCGTGCGATGTCTACGATGAGGTCATGAGCGGGAGCCTCCAGGTATCAGGTGCACATGGCTCGCAGGTGGTCGCGGGGGACGAACGGCTGGATGTCGCCGCCGGGATCCTTGCCCTGTTGGCCGATCGGACCAGGCTTGCGCTGCTGCAGCGGCTGAGTGAGGGGGAGGCTGATGTGACGACCCTGACCGAAGCGGCCGGTGCGGCGCGTCCGTCGGTCAGCCAGCACCTCGGCAAGCTGCGGTTGGCGGGGCTGGTGTCCACCCGCAAGGACGGGCGCCGGGTCGTGTACGCGCTGCGGCACGGGCATCTGCGGCGGCTGGTCCAGGAGGCGCTGAGCGTGGCCGATCACCAGATCAGTGGACTGCCGCCGCACGACTGAGTCGCCCCGAGTCGCCCCTGATGCCCTTCGGGGAGTCTTTCGTTTGCGATAGGTGCACGCGTACGCACATGTTGTCCTATTCTGGAAGGGACCCCACCGGCCCGCGCCACCTCGGCGCGCTCCGCACGAACGGAGTCCCCGATGCTCTCCGTCCTCCGCAACCGCACCTACCGGCACCTGTTCGTCGCCCAGGTCGTCGCCCTGGCCGGGACCGGCCTGGCCACCGTGGCGCTGGGCCTGCTCGCCTACGATCTCGCCGGGGCCGACGCCGGGTCGGTGCTCGGCACGGCATTGGCGATCAAGATGGTCGCCTACGTCGGTATCGCACCGGTCGTGGCCGCGCTCGCGCACCGGATCCCGCGTCGACGACTGCTGGTCGCCGCCGACCTGGCCCGCGCGGGTGTGGCGCTCGCGCTGCCGTTCGTCGGTTCGGTGTGGCAGGTCTACCTGCTGATCTTCGTCCTCCAGGCGGCCTCGGCCACCTTCACCCCGGCCTTCCAGTCGGTGATCCCCGATGTGCTGCCCGAGGAGCGCGACTACACCCGGGCACTGTCGCTCTCCCGGCTCGCGTACGACACGGAGACCCTGGTCAGCCCGGTGCTGGCGGCCGCGTTGCTCGCGCTGGTCGGCTACCGGTGGCTGTTCTGGGGGACGGTGATCGGCTTCCTCGCCTCGGCGGTCCTCGTGGTCTCGGTGGTCCTGCCCGCCGCAGTCCTGGCCGCGCGGAGCAGCCCCGACCCGGCCGCCGGTGGCACCGGCGCGCGTTCGGTAGGCGCCCGTTCGGTAGGCGCGCGCTCCCTGGCCGGGATCCGGCTGTTCCTCTCCGTGCCGCGCCTGCGGGCGCTGCTCGCCCTGGACCTCGCGGTGGCGGCCGGCGGCGCCATGGTGATCGTCAACACGGTCGTCTACGTCCGCGAGGAGCTGGGCCGCTCGGCGGGCGACGTGCCGCTCGCCCTCGGTGCGTACGGCGGAGGCTCGATGCTGGTCGCACTGCTGCTGCCCCGGGTGCTGGACCGGGTCGCCGACCGAACGGTGATGCTGCCGGCCGCCTTCGCCGTCGCGGGCCTGCTCGCCGCCCTGGCGGTCGTCACCACCCGGCCGCCTTCGCCGCGCAGTTCTCGCTCACCCACGTCTGCTGGCTGCTCGCCTATCCGCTGGCCGGCTGGCTCGGTGCCACCGCCGGGCTCCCCGCGGCCACGGTCGCCCTCGCCGTCCTCGCCCTGACCTCGGCGGGTCTGGCGACCCGGGCCTGGCGCACCGCCGCCCCGGTCGCCGACCCGGCGCCGGCCACCGTGACGGTCCGGCCCCACCGCCGCCAGGCCCGTCGGCCCGTCCACCGGCGCCCGCTGCACGCCCCGTCCGGTCGGGCCCTGGTCCGGCATCACCACCACCGTCACCCCGCGGCCCCCTGAGGGCGACCGCTTACCGCGCCCCCGGGAGCCTCTCCTCCCGGGGGCGCTCCACGTCCTGTCCGGTGGGGAAGGGGGAGTGGCTCTTCCCTGTCCCCGATCCTCACCCCCGCACTTTGCAAAGTCAGACTTTGCAAAGTGCGGGAAACGACTGCCTGTAGCGCTCTGAACTGCTGGTATGTCGTCGACGCTTTGCAAACAGCTCCTCTTTGCAAAGTGTCGATGGGGAAGCACGAGGGTGCCAAGGCCCGCCAAGGCCCGCCGCGGCCCGCCCCTGCCCCATCCCCGGTCCGGGCCGTCCGCACGTCGACGGTCCGGGTGACGCCCGATCGTCGACGTCGTTGCCCCAGGCAGGTGGGTGCGGTCCGCGCCGACTTCTGGGCTGGTCCGCGAGTGCCGGTAGCGGGAGTAAGCCTTGGCAGGCCCAACAGGCCGGGCAGCGTCGCCTGACGCGCCCCGCCGACCAGGGAGGATGCTCCCTCACGTCCGATCGGCAGTGGATTCCGGAATTGGGGTGGACCCCGGGCTCCCATGTTGATTCATGTTCGATATTGTTTGTTCATGTGGTTGAAGGGAAGCCCCAGGAGAGGGAGCACGTCATGGCCCCAACGGTGACCGACGCGACCGGCCAGGCCGGTGCGAACGGGTCGGCAGACGCGAGTGCAGCGACCGGCACCGCCGCGTCGACTGGCCTGAGCGCCCAGGCCGGTACGAGCAGGCAGGCCGGTGCGACGACCAGGACGGTCACCGAACTGGCCGACGGCCGCGAGCTGATCTACTACGACCGGGGCACGCCGCCCACCGGCCGGGCCGTCGCCGACCTGCGTCCGCTGGACGCCGTCGCGCCCTCCTCGGAGGTCCGGCAGGATCCGATGACCGGCGCCTGGGTGACCGTCGCCGCCCACCGCCAGGCGCGCACCTACCACCCGCCGGCCGACGAGTGCCCGCTCTGCCCCAGCCGTGAGGGCCGGCTGAGCGAGATCCCGGCCGGCGACTACCAGGTGGCCGTCTTCGAGAACCGCTTCCCCTCCCTCGCGGGCGAGCCCGGCACCCACCCCGTGCCGCCGGCCCTCGACGACCCGCTGCACAGCCGCGGGCCGGGCGTCGGCCGGTGCGAGGTGGTCTGCTTCACCGCCGATCACGACGCATCCTTCGCCGACCTCGACGAGGACCAGGCCCGCCTGGTACTGGACGCCTGGACCGACCGCACCGCCGAACTCTCCGCGCTGCCCGGCATCCGCCAGGTCTACTGCTTCGAGAACCGCGGCACCGAGATCGGTGTCACCCTCGCCCACCCGCACGGCCAGATCTACGGGCTGCCGTTCGTCCCCCCACGCACGGCCAAGATGATCGACCAGGCCGCCCGGCACCGCGCCGCCACCGGCCGCAACCTCTTCGACGACCTCGTGGCCGCCGAGCGCGCCTCCGTCGGCAGCCCGTCCGCCGACAGCCCCTCCGGGGAGCGCCCCGAGGACAGCCGGATCGTCCTGGCCGGGGAGCACTGGACCGCCTTCGTGCCCTTCGCGGCCCGCTGGCCCTACGAGGTCCACCTCTTCCCCAACCGCCGCGTCCCCGACTTCACCGGGCTCAACGAGGACGAGCGCGCCGAGTTCCCCCGGATCTACCTCGACCTGCTGCGCCGCTTCGACCGGCTCTTCAGCGACGGCGACCGGAAGGTCCGCGCGCCCTACATCGCCGCCTGGCACCAGGCCCCGGCCGGCCACGAGGACGAACTCGCCCTCCACCTGGAGCTGTTCACCGTCCGACGGACGGCGGACAAGCTCAAGTACCTGGCCGGCACCGAGTCCGGCATGGAAGCCTTCATGAACGACGTCGCCCCGGAGTTCGCCGCCCGGCGGCTGCGCGAGGTCGGCCAGGCCGGACCCGCGAACCCGGCCACCGCAAGCCGCCCGACCCCCGGGACGACCGACGGGACGACCCCTGAAACGACCCTCGAAACGACCCCCGAGACGACCGACGAGGAAGCGCAGCGATGACCCCCACGTCCCCCACCTCCCCGTCCGCCGCCTTCGAGGCGCTCTACGGCCACGCCCCCGAGGGCGTCTGGGTGGCCCCCGGCCGGGTCAACCTGATCGGCGAACACACCGACTACAACGACGGGTTCGTCCTCCCGATCGCCCTCCCGCAGGCCGTCCGCGCCTACGCCCGCCGCCGCACCGACGGCGTACTGCGCCTCGCCTCGACCCGGGTCCCCGGTGAGGTCGTCGAGCTGGACGTCGCCGGGCTGGCCCCGGGCGGCGTGTCCGGCTGGGCCGCGTACCCCGCCGCGGTCGTGTGGACGCTGCGCGAGGCGGGCCACGCGATCGGCGGCGCCGACGTCCTGCTCGACAGCGACGTGCCCGGCGGCGCCGGCCTCTCCTCCTCCGCCGCGCTGGAGTGCGCGGTCGCGATCACCTACAACGACCTGTACGAACTCGGTCTGGAAGCAGCCGAGCTGGCCCTGATCGCGCAGCGCGCCGAGAACGACTTCGTCGGCGTCCCCTGCGGAATCATGGACCAGATGGCCTCGATGGCCTGCCGTGCCGGGACCGCCCTCCACCTGGACACGCGCGACCTCGCCGCCCGTTACGTCCCGCTCGACCTGGCGGGCTCGGGCCTCACCCTCCTGGTGCTCGACACCCGGGTGCAGCACGACCTCGCCGACGGCGCCTACGCCGCTCTGCGGGCCGGTTGCGAACGCGCCGCCGCGCTGCTGGGGCTGTCGGCGCTGCGCGACCTCGCCGCCGCCGACCTCCCCGCCGCCCTGGACCGGCTGCCGGCCGAGCTGGTCCCGCTGGTCCGGCACGTGGTGACCGAGAACGGCCGGGTCGAGCAGACCATGCGGGAGCTGGACCAGCACGGGCCGGCCGCCCTCGGGCCGATCCTCACGGCCGGCCACGCCTCGCTGCGCGACGACTACCGGACGTCCTGCCCGGAGACGGACCTCGCCGTCTCGGTCGCCGTCGCGGCCGGGGCGCTCGGCGCGCGGATGACCGGCGGCGGGTTCGGCGGCTCGGTGATCGCCCTGACC
>NZ_JZWY01000858.1:0-286 GCF_000966955.1 Streptomyces sp. NRRL S-495 | reverse complement strand
CTTCCCGAATTCGATCGTGCGTCCGGCCATTACTTGCCACCCCCGAGCGTGTAGGTCTCGCCCTTAGCCTTCATGTCGGAAACTCCCCGGCCCTCGCTGAAAACTGAGCGCCAGTCACCGATGACGTGCAATTCGTCGGTGCCAGTGGCCTTGACCACGATCAGGCCGCCTTCGTGCGCCTTGAGCGCCTTGCCCCACAGGTTAGAGAAAGCCTGGGCCCGGATGATGTGCATCCAGTCGGCACGCCGGATTTCGTGGTTGGCGTTGCTCTCGCCCATCGTAGAAA
>NZ_JZWY01000857.1:0-357 GCF_000966955.1 Streptomyces sp. NRRL S-495 | reverse complement strand
AGCAACGAGCTTGGAATACATGGCCTTGACGTATTCCAGCATCACCGGGTCATCCTCGCGGATCGCCTTTTCCCGGGCGTCGCGCAGAACGCACCGGAGGTCTTCCAACAGGTTCTCGCTACTACCGGAGGTGTAGGACTGGTGGATTACCGGGGCCTCGCACATAGCGGGGCGATTCGCGGTGGACTTGCTGAGGCGCAGAAGCTGACGGATGGTCGGCTCCGGCACCCACAGCTTTCCGGGAACGTCTCGATTGCCCATCGGGCTGGGCAGGTGAGCGTGCTCCCATTCCGGCGGGGTGATCTCGTAAAGGCCGGAGCGCTTGGGGTCGTGCTGGCCCTCGGTGCTGTGCTTGAG
>NZ_JZWY01000856.1:0-507 GCF_000966955.1 Streptomyces sp. NRRL S-495 | reverse complement strand
TGTGCTTGAGAGCGCCGATCGGAAGATGGGTCTTGAGCGACGAGAGGAATGCGCCGTTAGCGCCAGGGCATGGACCGGCATTTCCCGCTGCTCCGGAGTGAGCGACTTGTTCACCCACTTCGGGCGCGACTCCCAAATCTGGTCGGCGCCGCCCTTCACCTTCTTCTGGAGGATCTCGGGGGCTGCCGGGTAGGCGGTGTACTCGTAGCGGCCGGCGATCCGGGTCGCCTTGAGCAGCGCCATGCCGTCCTGGATCGCCCGCTTCACCAGAACCGCGGTCGCGGCCTCGATGTCGCCGCCCTTGGCCTCCAGGGCGGCCTCCACGGCGTCCTGGAGCATCTGGGCACCGACCTCCCGCCCACGCCCGGCACGGGCCCGCTGAGAGGGCTCCTGGGCCTTCTCCTGCTGGGGCTCCAAGTCTGCAAGCTTGCTTGCTTCCTTGCTTTCTTCCTCGGCCTGCTGCTCCAGCACCGCGGCTTCCGCCGCCGCCAGCTCCTCGACCAGGCC
>NZ_JZWY01000855.1:0-1807 GCF_000966955.1 Streptomyces sp. NRRL S-495 | reverse complement strand
GAGAAGGCGTACATGCGGCTGGGCAGGCGGCCGATGAACTGGCGGATTCCGCGCGGCAGCAGACGGCGGTCGTTGCGCCCGTCACCGGGAATCAGCACACCCAACGCCTTGAGATCGTCAATCGCGGCGTTGCTGTTCTCGACCTCGGCCCGGCGGCAAATCTCCTCCAGCCGCGCGGGGATCACCCAGATTTCCTGATCGCCGGTCTTGCCGGTGTGCAGGAATCCCAGGATGGTGACCTTGTTCTCCGGGCTCAGCATCGCGGGCACGTTCTCGTACTCGGGGAACTCAACCGGGTTGACCCGCACAGCGTCCAGAACATCCCAAAGCTTCTGGCCCATCGAAAGGTGCGCAGCCTCGGCCCTCACCGTGGCGTCTTCCAGGAGGTCCGCCGCCGCGCTTTCAGCGGCCATGCCGATTTCCGGCATCTCCAGGATTTCGCCCAGCATGTAAGCGCCAACGACCCACAGCATGTGAACCTCGGCAATAGTCGCCCCGAGGCCACCGGACGGCGGGCTGTACTTCTCGCAAAGCCGCGCGTGCATCATCGACCACTTGGCGAGCGCCGGAGCGTCGAAAAAGCCCTTACGCACAGCCCACTCAAAAGGCCACCCGGCAACAGCGGGAGCCGCATTCTTCAACCACTTGGCAATGTGCAGGCCCCGGGCCTCGGGGTCGTGAATTTCCGCGCCCTCGTCGTCAACCCGAATGTTGGGCCAGAAAGGCCCCTTGATTTCGTAAAGGCGCGCGGCAAGGTCTTCCGTCTGCCCGTTGCGGCGCAGCGGCCGGTTAGAGCTGCTGCCCAGCATCGAGTGAAAGCGACCCATGCCCGGGAGGGCGTGGCCATCCTTTCCGCCCATGGTGCGGTTAGCCCCGCCGACAATCGCGGAGAGAAGCCCCTCGGCAGTCTTGACCGGAAGGCGCAGGGTGGAGAACTCCTCACGGAAAAGCGGGAGGAAGCGCGCGTTGCGGAGAACCTGCGGGAGGCCCTGGGGTGAGGTGTCCCAGGACTCGAAGAGCTTCTGCGTGGTGCCCTTGATGCTGCCGTACAGGCACGCCTGCACAATCTGGGTGGTGCTCTTGCCCGACTGTGCGGTGCCCACGAGGTTGAGAACGTGGCAGGGGAGGGTGAGGTATTCGGTCAGGGGTGCCCCGAAAGCCGCGCCAAGAATGAGGGCGGTAAAGCGGTGCCGGGCGGCGTGGTAGCCAATGAGAGACCAGACGACGGAGGCGCGTTCCTCGGTGCCCTGGGTGACGCGGTAGCCGAGTTCCTGGGCGGTGGCGTCCGGCATCACCAAGTTGCCGTTGGTGCTGAGGAAAACCTGGCTGGGGATCTCGGGAGCGTCCAGGGCGGCGAGCCGGATCATGGTGGCGAACGCCTGGATCGCGTCTTTCCCGGAGGGGCGGGGCATGCCGATTTTGCCCGCCCAGGTCCCGTGGTCCAGTTCGTCTTCGGTGACCAGCCGCGGGCCTTCGACGGTCTGGATGCGGTACTGGACGCTGGTGTGCTTGCCGTCCTCGGAGCGGGCGGTCACCAGGCCGTCGACCGGCGGGACGTAGCCGATGACCAGCTTCTCCGCGCCGTTGAAGGCGGAGTGCAGGATGGCGCGGTCGGCCGCGCGGTAGTGCCAGCCAGCACGCATCGCGGGGATCGGGGTTGCGTCGGGGCCGGCCTTCTTCGGCGTGGCCTTGGCGGCCTGGCAGGACGGGCAGGTGGAGTGGTCGGCGGGAGTCTGCGGGATCGAGCTGGCGGGCTCGACCTCGGCCCGGGTGGGCTCCGGCTCGTTGTCACCCGAACGAGTGGGCG
>NZ_JZWY01000854.1:0-3065 GCF_000966955.1 Streptomyces sp. NRRL S-495 | reverse complement strand
ACCCGAACGAGTGGGCGACGGCACAGCCGTCTGGGCGCGGTTACGCACGTACGGACCTTCCTGGCCCTGCACCGGTGCGAGGGACAGCCGTCCCTGGGTACACTCGGCAACAGACCAACTAGGCGGTCGAGCTAGAGCCCCGAATCTGGTCCGTAGCGGCTAACTACGGAGAACACCGGATGAGGGGCTTCTTGCTGACCTGATCTTGGTTGTGGGGGAGAGACTACGCCTTGTGACAGTCGGTTCCGATCGACTTCCTACTTGGCGGGGGACTCGTGCCACTCGCCGGGGGCGTGGATGTCGTCCCACACCTCGATGGGCCCCTTCTCGTCATGCCAGATCGTCCTGACGAGCAGCACCGGCACGGCGACGTCGGCGCCGGCCGGGACGGGCACCTCCAGGGCCTCCAGCTCGTCGTCGCTGGCGAACCTCGCGGTGTGTCGCTCGGGCGAGCGGTGGATGCCCAGGCCCGTCCGCTCCTCGTAGACCTCGTGCCAGAGGCGTTCGAGTCGGCCCTGCTGGAGCAGCTCGGGCACCTGCGAGAGAGCCCGAATGTGGATCACCGAGATGCCCAGTACCACGGGCTGGCCGTCGCGCCGGAAGACCCGGCGGCGGATGACCACCTCGTCGTGGGGCTCGATCTCCAGTGCCTGGCACATGCCAGGGTCCGCGCAGGAGCGCAGCATCGCTTCGTGCCCGCTGGAGGTCTCCCCGGGCGAGTAGTTGTTGCCGCCGGCCTTGAGTCGGTCCACCCGCGCGGCCCCGGTCGGCGGGGCGATCCCGACGCGCTTGGCGACGACGGTTCCCGCGCCCGCGTGGGTGGTGACGTACCCCTCGGACTTCAACTGCGAGTAGGCGCGAACCGCGGTGTTCCGGGCGACCTCGTGCACCTGGGCGACCTCGTTGACCGGCGGGAGGGTGTCCCCCGGGACCAGCTCGCCGCTGGTGATGAGCTGCCGGTAGTGGGCGGCGATCTCCGCGTACCCCTTCTTGCGGCCATCCATCACGGGCTCCTTTCAGGTGAGGAAGTGTACGAGTAGAACGTACCACTTCTCAGAGGTAGAACGTACCCCCCTTGCTGTGGTACGTTCTACCCATGCCCCGAGAGGGGACGGGCTCTCACCAGTACAACGAGCCCGAAAGCACGACGGCCCCAAGCCGGTGTCTCACCACCGGCTCAGGGCCTTGACCAGCCAGTTCCTGACGAAACCAGGGAGGCCGATCCGCCATGGATCGTACCGTCACCGGGGGCACGTCCCCCGACCAGTCCCGCGAGGCGCTCGCCGCCATCGCCGCCCAGGGCCAGGCCGCCGCCGCTGCGGCCGGCCAGGCCGCGACGCAGCTCGCCGAGGCCAGCCGCCAGCTCACCGCGCTGTCCGACGAGATCGCCCGCCAGCTCGGCCAGACGGGCGGTGTGCTGTGAAGTACCGCACCGAGAAGCGCCAGGTGCCGGCCGTCCACGCGAACGGCACCCCGATCACCCGCACCGAGACCGTCCGCGTGCCCGTCCTGCCCCGGGACTGGGACCGGATCGCCCTGCGCGCCGCCGTCGGCCTGGTCCTGGGCCTCACCCTCGTGTCGGTCATCTGGTCGACCGTCAGCATCGGCGCCCTGCTCCAGGGCGGGGTCGGCTACGCCGCGGCCGTCATCTTCGACGTGGCCTGGGCGGTCTGCCTGATCCTGGAGTGGATGGCCCGCTACGAGCCGGACAAGCGGGCGTTCCCGCAGAAGATGGGCTGGGGCCTGCTGGTCGCCACGATGCTGGCGATCGGCGCGCACGGCGCCCTGCTGATGCACAGTTGGCCCGCCGCGATCGTCGGCGGCGCGGTCTCCCTGTTCGCCAAGGCGCTGTGGCTCGGCGTCCTCCAGCACATCGACCGCGACCTGTCGCCGGACGACCAGGCCCTGGTCCAGGTGGAGAAGTCCCGCGCCTACGCCACCCTCGCCCTGTCCTCGACCCGCCGCCAGGTGACCCAGGTCGAGCAGATGGCCGCGCTCCAGCTCCTGGCGATGGAGCAGGACGGCTACGCCTTCCAGGCCGCCGTGCCGGTGGAGGCTGAGGTGGTGCCGGCCGCGACCCGCAGCGCTGAGACCCTCCAGCGCGCCGCCCAGGCGCTGCGCACCGACGCCGACCCGAACGCCGAGGTCGACCCGGCCACCGTCGCAGCGCTGGAGGAGGCCCGTGCCGACGGATGGTCCATGACGGAGGTCTGGCAGACCATCCGCCCCGCCACCGTGGCGTCCGGATATCCGGATGGGGCCGTATCCGCCCAGGTCAGCCCGCGTGCCGCTGAACCGGCCGTCCGGTTCGGCTTCGGGAGCCCCCCGAACGAGCGGGTGCCCGAGCAGGGCGGCGGGGGCACCTCCGGATGGTCCAGGCCGGGATCACCGACCGGGAGCGCCTGGCGGCGATGCTGCCCACGATGGTCGGCGGCACGTTCAAGCCCGAGAGCCTCGACCGAGAGATGCGCAAACACCGGACGTGAGCGCACGACCCGGAGCACGCTGATCACCCAGCTTCCGCCCGGCCGTTCGACGTGACGGTGCGCAGCGGGACAATCACCACCTGCACCACCGGCACCACTTCCCCTAAGCGACACCCGGCAGGCCGAGGTTGAAGGCCGAGCCTGCCGGGTGTCTGACCTCCCGTCAGAAACGGAGGCACGGACAGCATGGCCGCACCGCAGACCAGCGACAACACGACCACCGAGAACCAGCCGGACAACGGCCAGGACTACGACTACGAGGGGTCGGTGTACGCCCCGGAGGCACCCGCCGCCGAGGCCGAGCCGGACAAGCCCACCACGGACAAGCCGAAGTCGGCGACCGGCACCAAGGGCGGCATCCCCGCGCTGCCGCTGCTGAGCGTCAGCACCGGCTCCGCCGTCACCGCCGTCTCCTCCGCCGGCCTCGCGGGTGGTCCCGTCGCCGCCGCCCTGGTCGGCGCCGGAATCCTCACGGTGGCCACGGTCGCCGCCGCGACCCGCGCCCCGCGGGCCCGCCGCCAGGCCGCCGCCGCGAACCGCAAGGCGGCCTCCGCCACGGGCAACCGCTCGGGTGGGGCC
>NZ_JZWY01000853.1:0-245 GCF_000966955.1 Streptomyces sp. NRRL S-495 | reverse complement strand
GGTGGGGCCGGTGGCGGGACTGCCGGGCGCGGGTTCGCCGCCCAGGCCGCCCGCGCCGGGTACAGCACCGCGAACCGCTCGGCGGGCCTGGCCGCCCGCACCGGTCAGCGCGCCGCCCAGGTGCCTGGCCAGACGGCCCGCCAGGGCCTGCGTACGGCCACCGGGGCGACCCGGGCGGCTGGTGCCGCAGCGGGTGCGGCGGGCGGCGCGCTGAAGCCCCGTCAGCGCGTCGCGGAGATCCGGGC
>NZ_JZWY01000852.1:0-10057 GCF_000966955.1 Streptomyces sp. NRRL S-495 | reverse complement strand
CGTCAGCGAGTCGCGGAGATCCGGGCGGCCCGTTCGGCGGAGGCCGGCCTGCCCCGCCGCCAGCGCCGAGAGGAGCTGACCGGCGCCCGGCGCAGCGTCGCCGACGCCCGCCGCGACGCCAAGCAGCAGGCCAAGCAGCAGGCCAAGCAGCAGGCCAAGACGGCGCAGCAGCAGCGCGCCGCCGAGCAGGGCCGCACCGGGCAGGTGGGCACCACCGGCAACGGCTCCCGGGGCCGGATCGCCGACCGGCGCGACCGCAAGCGCCAGGCCCGCCGCCTGGTCCAGGACGCCAAGGCCCAGGGGCGGGTCGACAAGCGCCGCGCGGCCGTCCAGGAGAAGGCCCGGCTGCGCGCCGCAGCCGCCCAGGCCCGGGTGCGCAACAAGCACCGCCGCAGCCAGCTGCGCCGCTCGGCCGCCCGCTTCCACGGCCGCCGCCTGGTGGCCGCCGCGCTCGCCCTGCCCTTCGGCCTGCTGTCCACCCTGGCGTCCTGGCCGCTGCGGAAGATGGGCTTCGCGCCCCCGCACTGGGGCCGGCGCATCTACCGGGCCGTGGCCGGGACCGCGCTCGCCGCCCGGCAGGAGCGGGACCAGAAGATCGAGCAGGCCCACGCCGAGGCCACCCAGGCCGACGCCCAGGGGCAGCCCGAGGCTGCCGCCGTGCCCGAGGAGGCCACGGCCTTCCGGCCGCTCGACAAGGCCGAACCGGCCGCCGAACCGACCGTCACCAACCCGAACGACACGAGCACCCAGGAGGGGACCACCGTGGGCATCTTCGACTTCCGCGCCAGCGCCGAGGACATGCACAACCAGGCCCAGCAGGGCGAGATCGACGGCATGCTCGCCGTCCTGAACAGCATCGAGACGATGCCGGAGGCGATCACGTACATCGCCAACTCCTTCGCCGCCGTCGCGGACAAGCTCTCGCCTGAGAACGCGCCGCTCGACCCCGCGGTGAACGAGTCGCTGATGGAGGTCTTCCAGCTCCTCAACCAGGCCGTCCAGGCCGCCGAGGAGGTCACCAAGACCTTCAACGAGCGCCACGAGCCCGAGATCACCCGCCTGCGCGAGCAGCGCGTCAACGAGGAGATGTGGGACGTCAGCCGCAACTCCGAGGACGTCTGAGCAGCAGCGTCACCGCCGGGCGCCCGACCTGGGCGCCCGGCTCGGCCCGAGAGGAGGCAGCATGAGCACCACCGCCGCTGAGCAGACCATCGACATGGAGAAGAAGACCACCACCGAGGAGCCCAAGCCGCGCCGCGCGCCGCGCCGGGGCATCCCGCTGGACTGGGTGGCCGGGCACGGCCCGGTCAGCGCCCCGGTGGCGATGGCCACCACCGCGACCGCAGTCGCCAGCCTCGGAGCCTGGACCGGCCTGCCGGCCGCGCTCCCGCTCGGCGTCGGCGCGGTCGGCGCCCTGGTCCACGGCGGCATCCAGGGCCACCGCCGCGGCATGACCCGCTCGACCATGCTCACCCGCGCCACCGGCTGGCTGCTGGCCTCCGGCTGGACCAGCGTCGTCATCGCCACCGACCCCACCACCTGGACCTCCACCGGCTGGTGGACCGCCCTGGGCACCCTCGCCGCCTCCGCCATCGGCATCGGCGGCGCGCTGCACCAGGCCGAGGTCCACGAGGAGGCTGCGGACGAGGAGCGCCGCCAGCTCGACACCCAGCTCCAGGCCGCCGAGGTCGACCGCGCCGACCGCGAGCTGGTGAAGCGGTGGATGAGCCTGGTCCGCCAGGTCACCCACCGCAACGACATCACCTGGACCGGCGGGTTCGAGCGCCGCCCTAACGACTCCGGCTTCGCCTTCCAGGTCAGCCTGCCGCTCGGCTACCCGCTCACCCAGCTCCAGGGCTGCGCCTCGACCCTCGCCCAGGCCGCCCGGCTTGAGCAGGGCTGCCTGGTGCGCATCGGCCAGGCCCGGCTGCAGGGTGAGGCGATCCTCGACATCGACCTGCGCAACACCAACCGGGAAGAGGTGGTGTTCCCCGGCGTCTACACCCCGCTGTCGATCTACCAGGGCATGCCCTGGGGCGTCGACCGGTCGGGCGAGGAGATCAAGGTGCACGTCCGCGAGTCGTGCGCGCTTATCGTCGGCCCGCCCGGCGCGGGCAAGACCACTCTCCTCGACGGCATCTTCGCCTCCAGCCTGCGCTGCACCGACCTGCTCCTGTGGGGCATCGACCTGGGCAAGGAGGGCGGCGCGTTCCGCCCCTGGCTGGAGACCTACCGAGAGGGCCAGCTCAACACCGGCAGGGACGCGGAGTTCCTGCCGCCCAGCACGCGGCCGGCCTTCGACTGGGTGGCCTCGAACGAGGAGGAGGCGGAGCTGATGCTGGCCGCCGCCGAGCGGATCTCCGACGCCCGTATCGCCGGGTACCAGGACCTGATGCGCGAGGCGGACGCCCGCGGCTCCCTGCCGCTGAGCGCCAAGGTCCCGATGATCGTGATCGTCGTGGACGAGGGCGTGCAGATCCTGTCCGAACTCAGCCCGCGCACCGCCCGGGGCCGTCTGGCCAAGCGGATCAAGGACATCATCGGCACCGACCGCGAGGCCGGAATCCGCACAATCCTCACCGCGACCGACGGCAACCTGTCCAGCATCGGCGACACCGTGATCTCCAAGCACAGCACGATCCGGGTCGCCATGACCTCCACCGACCCGACCGGCGCCGGGGTGAACAAGCTGTTCGGCCACGTGAAGGGCCTGGACGCCCGCCAGCTCACGGCCAAGGGCTCCGGCGTGATCGGCCAGGGCGGGGAGCCGGGGTTCGCCCCGCAGCCCTTCCGCTCCTGGAAGACCAAGCCGTCCATGGCCCGGGAAGCCTGCCTCGCCACCGAGCGGCTGCGCCCGCGTCTGGACGCCGTGTCCGTCCAGGCCGGGGGCGCGGACTACACCGAGCGCTGGAGCCGGGACCGTACCGGCTGGCTGTTCAAGGGCTCCGATGGCCAGCCCCTCACCGCGCCGCCGGCCTCCGCGCCGAGCCCGACCGGTCCGGTGCTCAAGCCGCCGACCCTGTTCTCACGCTCCGCAACAGGTGCGGGAGTCAGCGCGGAGGAGCGCGAGGTGATGGAGCAGGTGTGGGGCGACTTCCTGGACAGCCTCCCGGAGGTCCCCAAGGAGGAGCCGGGACGTCCCCAGGTGCGTCCCCCGCGTCTGTTCTCCCGACCGACCGAAGGACAGCCGGCCACCCCGCAGCCCGCCCCGGCGGGAGAGGAGGGCGACTGGAAGCAGGCCGCCCTGCGGATCGTCCAGCAGGCCGGTTCCGGGGTGTGGCTCAGCACCTCCGAGGTCCGCACCCGGCTGGAGGCCGAGGGCATCGAGATCGGCCGCCAGGCGCTCTCCGCCGCGCTGAGCGAGATGCTCCGCAAGGGCCAGATCGCCCGCCGGGGGACCGGCGCGCAGACCGAGTACGGCCCCAACGCCTGATCACAATCTGTTCCTGTCGTCGTCGCTGTCGCTGTCGTCGCCCGCCCCGGAAGGCACCTTCTCCGGGGCGGGCGACGTGCTGAGCAGGCAATTTCGGCGACGACGACAGCGACGACGACAGCGACGACAAGCAACCCGACTACCGACAGCCACAACCCGAAGGGACCGAGATGGCATCCCCCGTGACCGTCAGCATCCGCTACACCCCGCCCGGAGCGAGCGAGGCCGACAGCATCCACCTGGAGTTCCAGGCGCTGCCCGGTGCCCGCGTCGAAGTCCGCCTGGACGAGCCGGACGCGCTGCGCCCCGCGGCCGGCGACCCGGTCCGAGACGACTGGAAGGACGCCGCGCAGAAGATCGTCGCGGGCTCGGAGGGCGACGTCTGGCTGAGCACCTCCGCCGTCCGGCAGCGCCTCCTCGCGGACGGGATCGAGATCGGCCGGTCCGCCCTGTCGATGAAGCTGGGCGAGATGGCCGACCGGGGCGAGATCGCCCGCCGGGGGACCGGACCGCACACCGTCTACGGCGCGGCCCGCCCGCAGAACGGTCACGGTGGGTGACGAAAATTCGGCGGACGGGTTCGGCGGAACCCCTTGCGGTCGCGTAGGTCTGGCCCTACATTTATGGACATGACGTAGGGTCAGACCTACATCGGGGAGCGGGAGTTGGCATGCCCGCTCGGCACCCCGCCGACCGCCGAACCAAGGAGATCCGATGCCCGACCAGATGCGGCTCAACGCCCCGCGGCCGTTCACCGCGACCCACCCCGAGATGCTGCCGACGGAGGACCAGGGGCCCACCGCCTGGTGGCCGGACGGCACCACCACCTACGTCCTGGCGACCCGCGAGGGCCACACCAACGGCTGGCTGGTGGCGGACGAGGCGGACACCGTGCTGCGCGCCATCGAGGCGATCCGCAGCGGCCAGCGCCCCACGAACTCGGAGCTGTGGACCTACCTCCTGCACACCCGCCGCCTGGCCACCCGGCTGGCCGCCGTCCAGGACGAGCTGACCCTGATCGCCCGGGAGGCCGGGGAGGACCAGGAGGTGATGCCCTGGCGCGAGATCGCCGAGGCGCTGTCCCAGCACTTCAGCACGGTGCGCCAGCGCCACCAGCGGATGACCGAGGAGGGGCAGACCGCGGTCTGGCGCCCGTGGCTGTGCCAGCACAGCCCGCGCGCCGCCCTCTACACCAACGGCGGGGAGCTGCCGCGCACCGCTGAGGACACCGAGGAGGTGCCCGCGCACCGCACCGGGGTCTACGACGCCGACGCGCCGGCCGACGGCACCGACTTCTTCAACACCCCCGACAGCGACGTCCACGGCCTGGTCCAGCCGCGCTGCACCTGCGGCTGGGTCGGCGACGTCCAGCGCAACATCATCCGGGCCTCCCTGCTGGGCAAGGCCCACGAGGCCGACCCCGACGCGGACTCGCGCTCGGACCAGTAGCAGGCCGGGGCGGCCGTCGTCCCGCGAAGAAGTCCGGCCGCCCGACTCGACCCGACCACCAGAACACCGGACAGGAGACACACCACATGAGCACCGCCACCGCCCCGCCCGTCCCCGCCCACCTGCGCGACTGGGCCGTGAACTGGCCCGCGTACGCGCCCGTCGACATCACCCCGCCCGAGCTGCTCCCCGCCGCGCTGGCCCTCCAGGTGCCGGACTGGGCCGAGGCGGCCCCGACCCCGCAGGACGTCACCGACTGGGGGCAGCGCCGGGCCGCCGCCCTGGTGCCGTTCGCGCTGGACGCCGACGGCCGGCCGCTGAACCCGTCGGGCCGCACCGGGCGCAAGGGCAGGAACCTGGGCCACTGGGGGGAGAACGCCGCGGCGGACCCGATCGTGGTCGCGGGGACCGGGGCCGACCGCCGGGTGCTGCTGATCACCCGTGACGACATCGGCGTCCTGGCCGCGCCGGGCGGGATGGTCGACCCGGGCGAGACCGTCACCCGGGCCCTGCTGCGCGAGCTGCGCGAGGAGACCACGGTGGACCTGCGCGGGCACCGCCCGGTGATCCTGGGCCGCGGCCTGGTGGACGACTGGCGCAACTCCGACCACTCCTGGGTGGCCTCGACCTACGCCCTCTACCTGCTGCCCGCCACCGTGGCGGCGGTCGGCTCGGACGACGCGCTGGACGCCGGTTGGTACCCGTTCGCCTCGATGCCGGTCCTGGAGGCCGCCGCGAAGAAGGCCGGCCGAACCCTCTACTCCGCGCACCGGCCGCTGCTGGCCCGGGCGCTCGCCCACCTCGACCAGGAGACCCGCCCGTGAGGATGCAGCACATCACCGTCACCGCCGCCGACGGCACGGTCACGAAGACCAGCACCACCGACCCGGACGTCGCCCGGGAGTTCGAGAACCTCCCGTTCGAGACCGACCACGTGGTCTCGGTCCAGGTCACCGTCGACGACGAGTGACCACCTGACCCACCGCACGCAGCACGGGGCGGCCGTCATCCCGCGAAGAAGTCCGGCCGCCCCGCCAACTCCCAGAACAGGAGCACCACCATCATGAACCACACCACCACGGCCGCCACGATGGCCGCCGTCTTCGTCGTCCTCTACACCGCCCACCAGGTCGGGGACCACTGGGTCCAGACCTCCTGCCAGGCCGCCGAGAAGGGCAAGCCCGGCTGGACCGGGCGCTGGGCCTGCTCCAAGCACGTCATCTCGCTGACCGCGACGAAGGTCGCCCTGCTCGTACCGGTCGCCCTCCTCCTCGACCTCCAGGTCACCGTCGGCGGGAGCGCCCTCGCCCTGGCCCTCGACGCCTGTTCGCACTGGTGGGCCGACAGGCGAGTCACCCTGGCCCGCCTCGCCAAGCTCGTGGACAAGACGGAGTTCTACGAGCTGGGGACCTACGCGCACCCGCACCACCCGACCGACGCCAAGGGCCTGTACGCGCCGACGCTCGGCACGGGCGCCTACGCGCTGGACCAGAGCTGGCACATGCTCTGGCTCCTGGTGGCCGCCGTCGTCGCCGCCCTGGTCTGAACCGGGACCAGGGGAGCGGACATGTGCGCCGGCCGACACCGCCACGACCCGACCGGCCGCCACCACGGCGGCACCCCGACCTACCCCTACCGCCTCGCCCCGGCCGGACTGCTCACCCGCCGCCAGCTCCGCGCCCGCGGACTGCGCCCGGGCGGAGCCGACCCGGTGGCCCAGATCGAGTGGCGCCGAGGCCGCAGGGTCGCCTACCTCTACCGCGCCGACCTCGCCCGCCCCGTGCGGCCGATGACGGAGGCCCGCTGGGCGGCGCACGAGCGGATGATGCTCGCCCGCCGCACCTGCCCGGCCTGCCACCAGGACGCGGGGTACGTCATCCCCCGCTCGCTGGGCACCTGCTGGCCCTGCGCCGAGAACGACCGGTGACCTGCACTTTTGGAAACGGGAAACCCCTTCCGCAGCCCCAACTCCGCACCGAGGATGGACACATGAGCACTCAGCCCGCACCCCACCCGAACCCGCAGTCCGACGGCCTGGTCCAGGTCGTCGTCCACTCGATCGGCACCCTGCACCCGGACGCGCTGGAGCTGCTGACGATCAGCAACGGCCTGGTCTTCACTGGTCTTCAACGTCGGCACCGCCGAGTTCCGCAACCCGCACGACGACCCGGGGATGCGGGAGCTGACCGGCCTCGACCCGGCGGTGCGCGAGCACGTGCTGACCACCCCCGGCATCATGCCGATGGTCGAGCGGATCGCCGCCAGCGCCCGCGGCGTCCTCGACGCCTGGGCCGACCCGCGGCGCAAACTCGTCCACGTCACCGTGGCGTGCAAGGGCGGCCGGCACCGCTCGGTCGCCGTGGCGGAGGCCGCCGCCGAGTACCTGCGCGGCGACGGGATCGGCGTGGAGGTCGAGCACCACCACGTGCACCTGCCCGTCGTCCAGTAGCCGCGCCGCCCCACCTTCGAGCGAGCCCCCGTGCCTTCCGGCCCGGGGGCTCGTTGGTCACCCCGTGACCCGCCGCCGCAGCCTCGGACTCGGGCCAGGCCTGACTGTGCGCGCCGCCCTGGTCCCGCCGCTGCCCTCCGCCCGGCGCCCGGCCTGGCTGCCGGAGGACCCCGCGGCCGTCCTCGCCCGCCGCCGCCTCGACCTGGTGACCGCCGTCGCCCGCGAGCGCGCCGAGCTGCTCGACGCCGCGCGGCCCGGCCTTGCACTGCGCGCGGAGAAGGTGGCGGAGGTCGACGCGGACGAGCTCCAGGAGGTGGCCGTCCTCGCCCGGGCCCTGGGTGAGGACCCGGCCGCCGCCGTCGACCGCACGGTGCGGGCCGCTCTGGAGGAACTCCAGGAGTGGGACGACGACCTCCACCGCCTGGTCTACGACCTCCACCTGGTCCACCTCCACATCGGCTTCGACGCGGCGACCAACGCCCGCGGCCGGGCGCTCGACGCGGACCTGGAGCGTGTCCGCGCCGGCCTGCTCGCGGAAGTCGCCCGCTACCACCACGGCGGCAGCGGCCCGAGGTCGAGCCCGCGGCGCTGGGCGGCTGCCGTATGATCCAGGCGCGCGTGATCGTCGCGTTGCCGGGGGACTCGCGTCCCGGAAAGGCAGAACGAAACGGTCCAAGGGCTGAGCCGGTGACTCCGGCTCAGCCCTTGTGGGTTCTCGCCCGTACGATCCGGATCATGGAAAGCGACGCGCGAGTCATCAAGGAAGCCGCGGAGGTCGACGGCGGGCGCCGCTGCGAGGGGTGCGGCAAGCCGATCCGCAGCGGCGGCAAGGGACAACAACCCTCCTACTGCCCGGGGCGGGCCTGCTCCTCCAAGGCGTACCGGACCCGGCTCAAGGCGCGGCAGGACTCGGCGCTGGCCAGCTCCGTCAATGACTCGCGCGAGCCGGTGAGTTCCCTTGACGACAAGGCGGCCCGGGAGGTCGCCCGCCTCGGCTCACTGGTCGAAAGCAAAGCTCACGACCTTGCCCGGACCCTGGACAAGGGGGAGGCCGGGCTGGGGCTGAGCGTCGACCTGTCCGGACTGGAACAGGCGGTGCAGGCCCTGCTGCGCCGCGCCCGGCAGGCCGTCCGGCAGGTCGAGGTGCGTCAGGCCCAGGCCGACCGTCAAGGCTCGCGCGAGCCGTTGCCCGCCGCGCCCGAGCAGCGCCGCCAGGAGCACCAGGAGGCCGCCGCCGAGAGGCCGGCCGCGCCGCTGCCCGCCGTCCGGCAAGCGCCCCCGGCCCCGGCCGTCCCGCGCCCGGCCAATGCCTGTCTCTCGCGCCCGGCCAATGCCTCGCGCGAGGCGGCAAGGTCGGAACTCACCGGGCAGCAGGCCGAACTCACCGGCTCGCGCGAGGCACAGAGCGAGGTGGAGGAGCCGCTGATCCTGGTCCCGCCTCAGCAGCGGCCGGGGCTGGGGAACCCGCGGTTCCTGCGCGCCCTGGACGAGATCGGCACGGGCTGGCACCTCTACCACTGGGACAACCTGGAGACCATGTACCTGGTCGTCCGGGACAACCGGGCCGTGGGCTGGGTGGAGTACGGGCTGTGGGGCACCAGGCGCTGGATCTCGGTGGTGCTGCCCAACAGCTACGTGGCCGGCCCCGAGGACGACTCCCCGCTGCTGCACACCAGCCCCGCCCTGGCGGCCCGGACCGTGGCGCTGACCGTCCGCCAGCTCGCCGACCGTCAGGCCCGCGGCTGAGCAGGCGGCGGGCCCGGCCGGGCGGTTCCCTTTGGGGTTCTCTTCGGGGTCCCGTTTGGGGTTCCGCATCGGGTTCTCTTTCAGGTCCCGTTTCGGGTTCCCTTGGAACCTGCCCGGCCGGGCCCGCCGCGTACGCGCTGACCTGGTGGACCAGGGGTCGCCGGGGCCCTGCGACGGGGGCCGACTACTTCCCTGGGAGACCGGTTGTCCCGGGAAGGCCGGCCGAACTCACCGCCCACCAAGGTTGGTGGGCAGGACCTTTCCAATGCTTCCGCAGCACCTACCGGTTCCCCTGCCGAACCCCCTACCGCAAGGTTTCGCCTCGGAGCGGCCAAAAGGCCAGGTCAGACCGCCTGGCAACCTCTCACCGGAAATCCCGACAACCCTTCTTTTCCTCCCCCTGTCCTTCCTGTGCTGTTGAGTGTTGATGTTGGTGGTGGGGGTTGGGGTCGTTCGGAAGGGTCCGACGCCGCTCCCGAGCCGCTGGGGCTCTCCCTCCACCGGCCGGGCGGCCTCCCGGCGAGGCCGGGGCGCTGCGCGCGGCGAGGGGATCGGGCGGGCGGCGGACGAGCGAGAGGGGCAGAGCGTGAGCGAGGACCAGGGCCTGGCTGACGACCAGGCGGTGGTCGGCTGGAAGGCGTGGGGGACGTGGGCGAGGTCGGCGGACTACCCGAACAAGTCGACCAGCCGGTTGCGCGGCGACGTGCTGGCCGCGCTGGGCGTGCTGAAGGTGGCGACCGCCGACCAGCTCCAGCGGATCGTCCGCCCCGGGCTCAAGTCGAACAAGGCGATCCGGGCCGCGCTGCTCGACCTCCACCTGCACGGGCTGACGGCCTCGGACGGGCACACCGCCGACCGCGAGAAGCTGTGGCGGCTGACCGGCCACGGCCTGGAGGCGGCGGAGGAGGTGCTGCCCACCGGACGCGACCTCGGCGGCATCGCCCGCGGGGCCGGCCGGTCCGGCGCGCCCCACAGCATGA
>NZ_JZWY01000851.1:0-544 GCF_000966955.1 Streptomyces sp. NRRL S-495 | reverse complement strand
TTGGCCCGAAGATGCGGGCGATCACCGACGCGGTGCTGCGCGCCCCGCAGCTCGGCCTGCCGGTGTTCCTGGTGGAGGTCGACCGGGGCACCATGACGCCGGAGACGGTGGCCGCGAAGTTCGAGCGGTACAAGCGGTTCTTCGAGCGGACGGCCAAGCGCGGTGAGGAGACCCGGCCGTACTGGCACCTGATGTACAACCACCGCCCCGCCGCCGTCTGGGGCGAGGACGTGAACGCGGTCTTCCCGCCGGTCGCCATCGTCTTCGGCGGACGTCTCGGGCCGGTCGCCGTGCAGAACCGCCTGGAGGCCGTACAGGACGCCTCTGAGCCCTTCTGGAAGCCCCGGTGGACCCGGGGCAGCGACTACGGCGAGGACGCCTACTTCTACGACTACAGCGGCCGGATTCCGGTCGTCGCCACCACCTTGGAGCACCTGCGGAAGTTCGGGCTGACCGGCCCGGCCTGGCAGCGCTACGGCCACCACGGCCGCCTGGAGACGCTCGCCGACGCCCTCGCCGACCCGGACGGCCGCGCCGAGTTCCG
>NZ_JZWY01000859.1:0-404 GCF_000966955.1 Streptomyces sp. NRRL S-495 | reverse complement strand
CTTTATGCCTTTTCGAATATCCTACCCGCGATTCAGCGGATTACGCCGAGAATCCCAGCGATGATACGTGGGAGTAGGCGTCGTAATCGGAGCCCAAATCCTGGATGATTTCGTCCCACCATTCATCCAGCGTATCCAAGTCTCCCTCTGCCCAGGCTTCCACGATCTCTTCCCACTGGCGGACGTTCACGTGGCGCACCTGCAAATCCCGCTCACGGCCCGGGCGGACGTGGCTCTGGTCGACCGGGTTGATTTCGATGCGGGTTCCGCCGTTGGCCTCCAGGCGGGCTGTGAGGGCCTTTACGACGTTCCGGCGGCGGTAGTCCTGGTAGGCGTTGTCAATCTTGGCGAGGTTCACCGGGTTGGGGAACCGCTCCTCCGCCAGCCAGGCAATCAGGGTGCAC
>NZ_JZWY01000850.1:0-531 GCF_000966955.1 Streptomyces sp. NRRL S-495 | reverse complement strand
GGAGCGGGAGGCGAAGGAGGCGATCAAGCACGAGGAGGACATGCAGCGCCGCCACTGCCCCACCTGCGGCCGGCGCCCGGACGACCCGACCTACGACACCGAGATGCAGGGGAGCTGGGACGGCGAGGAGGAGTGCGAGCCCTGCCGCGACGCGAGCGACAAGGCCCGCGAGGAGCAGGCCGCCCAGGCGCTGCGCGCCGCCGACGCCCGGCGGGAGGCCCTCTCCCGGCCGCGCGCACCGGAGCCGGGCCCGGAGCCCGCGCAGAAGCCCCGGAAGCGGCTGTTCGGCCGCTGACGCGCCCGGCTTCCTTGCTTGCTTGATTGCTTGGATGCTTGCTGCCACTGTGCTGGGCGGCAACCCTCCCCCGGAAGGACTCCCCGATGTCCGCACCAGCCCGGCCAGCTCCGCACGTCTCCGTCGCCAACCACAAGGGCGGTGTCGGCAAGACCGGCGTCGCCCAGGGCATCACCACCGCCGCCGCCGAGGCCGGCCACCGCGTCCTGGTGGTCGACATGGACGCCCAGGGCAAC
>NZ_JZWY01000849.1:0-1471 GCF_000966955.1 Streptomyces sp. NRRL S-495 | reverse complement strand
TCTTTGCGTTGTGCGTGAATTGCTGCGGAGAATTCGGCGACGCCGGCCAGGGCGTTGCCGGTGGCGACCCCTGTGATTCTTGTCATGCGGGCCAGGGGGGGACCCGTTTCGGCTGGTGGGGTGGGTCGCAGTTAGCATGTGAACACCCTCCTAGCTCGAAAGATGGACTTGTGACTGTCAACGACGACGTGTTCACGGACTGGAAGAACCGCGAGGAGATCGCGGAGTCGATGATCCCGATCATCGGCCGACTGCACCGGGAGCGGGACGTCACTGTCCTGCTGTACAGCCGCTCCCTGGTGAACAAGTCGGTGGTCAGCATCCTGAAGACCCACCGGTTCGCCCGCCAGATAGCCGGTGAGGAGCTCTCGGTCACCGAGACGCTGCCCTTCCTCCAGGCGCTGACCACGCTGGATCTCGGCCCCTCCCAGATCGACCTCGGCATGCTTGCCGCCACCTACCGCGCCGACAGCCGCGGTCTCTCGGTGGAGCAGTTCACCGCGGAGGCCGTCGTCGGCGCCACCGGTGCCAACAAGTTCGAGCGCCGCGAGTCGGGCCGTGACGTCGTGCTGTACGGCTTCGGCCGGATCGGCCGCCTGGTCGCCCGTCTGCTGATCGAGAAGGCCGGCTCCGGCAACGGCCTCCGGCTGCGGGCCATCGTCGTCCGTGGCGGCGGTGACCAGGACCTCGTGAAGCGCGCCTCGCTGCTTCGCCGTGACTCCATCCACGGGCAGTTCCAGGGCACGATCACGGTCGACGAGGCGAACAGCACGATCGTCGCCAACGGCACCGCGATCAAGGTGATCTACGCCAACGACCCGTCCGAGATCGACTACACGGTCTACGGGATCCGGGACGCCATCCTGATCGACAACACGGGCAAGTGGCGGGACCGCGAGGGCCTGTCGAACCACCTCCGCCCGGGCATCGAGAAGGTCGTCCTGACGGCCCCCGGCAAGGGCGACGTGCCCAACATCGTGCACGGCGTCAACCACGACACCATCAAGCCGGACGAGCAGATCCTCTCCTGCGCCTCCTGCACCACCAACGCGATCGTTCCGCCGCTGAAGGCGATGGACGACGAGTACGGCGTGCTGCGCGGCCACGTGGAGACCGTCCACTCGTTCACCAATGACCAGAACCTGCTGGACAACTACCACAAGGCCGACCGTCGTGGCCGCTCGGCACCGCTGAACATGGTGATCACCGAGACCGGTGCCGCCTCGGCCGTCGCCAAGGCGCTGCCGGACCTCAAGGCGAAGATCACCGGCAGCTCGATCCGCGTCCCGGTGCCGGACGTCTCGATCGCCATCCTGAACCTCCAGCTGTCCCGCGAGACCAACCGCGAAGAGGTCCTGGACTACCTCCGCAACGTCTCGCTGACCTCCTCGCTGAAGCGCCAGATCGACTTCACCACCGCCCCCGACGCGGTGTCGAACGACTTCATCGGCTCGCGCCCCGCGTCGATCGT
>NZ_JZWY01000848.1:0-6941 GCF_000966955.1 Streptomyces sp. NRRL S-495 | reverse complement strand
GGCTCGCGCCACGCGTCGATCGTCGACGCGGGTGCCACCAAGGTCGAGGGCGACAACGCGATCCTCTACCTGTGGTACGACAACGAGTTCGGCTACTCCTGCCAGGTCATCCGGGTCGTCCAGCACGTCTCGGGCGTCGAGTACCCGACCTACCCCGTCCCGGCGGTCTGATCCGGGCGGATCGGCTTCGGCGGGACCCCTCGTAGGGGCCCGGACATGAACAGTGGGGCGGCAACCGGTGATCCGGTTGCCGCCCCACTGGCGTTTCCGGGTGTCCGGAGGTTCGGGTGGAGCGGAAGTTGGAGGAGTGTTAACGCCCGCGTGACCTGCTGCTTCACGGAAAGGGGTGAGGTGGCCCGGAGATGACGTCCGGCCCTCGGAGCGTGGACCAATGGTCTATACCAATGCTGGTACTGTGGCTGTGGAGCTGTCAGAAACACGGCTGTGGGGGCCATATGACTGTCCGAGAAATCACGTCCATTTCATCTACTTCATCCTCTTCCTCCTCTCCTCCGACGCATCTGCCGCAACCGCCGGACGACCAGGAGCTCTACTGGTACTTCGGGCCGCAGCGGCGGTGGGTGCTGGTCGCCAGTTCGGCGGCGTTCGTCTTCACCGCCGGGACGATGTTCACGTTCGCGCTGCGGACGCCCGCGCTCTGGGTGTTCCTCGCCGTGCTGGGACTCAACGTCGTCGCGCTGGCGCTGTCCTCGGTCAACAGCCTGCGGCAGCGGCGGCTCACCCGGCAGTCCCACGAGGTGCTGGTGCACGCGTGGGCGCCGGAGGAACTGCCGACCGTCGACCTCTACCTGCCGACCTGCGGTGAGCCGCTGGACATCCTGGAGAACGCCTACCGGGCGGTGGCCGAGGTCGACTGGCCCGGTGCGCTGACCGTCTGGGTGCTCGACGACGCCGACCGGGCCGAGGTCGCCGACCTGGCGGCCGCGCACGGGTACCGGTACGTGGTGCGGCCCGACCGGGGGCACCTCAAGAAGGCCGGCAACCTCAACCACGCGCTCACGCTCAGCACCGGCGAGCTCATCGCCATCCTCGACGCGGACTTCGCGCCCCGGCCCGACTTCCTGCGCCACCTCGTCCCGTACTTCGCGGACCCGCGGATCGGCATCGTCCAGAGCCCGCAGTGCTTCGACACCGACGAGACGATGAGCTGGATCGAGCGCGCCGCCGGTGCCGCGCAGGAGTGGTTCTTCCGCTGGATCCAGCCCTCCCGGGACGCCAGTGACGCCGCCATCTGCTGCGGCAGCAACGCCGTCTACCGGCGGGTCGCGATCGACCGGGCCGGCGGGTTCGCCCGGCTCGACCACAGCGAGGACCTCTTCACCGGGCTCGGCCTGTACGCCCAGGGGTACCGGACGCTGTACGTCCCGGTGCTGGTCGCCAAGGGCACCTCGCCCGACAACCTCGCCTCGTACGTCAACCAGCAGTACCGCTGGGCGATGGGCAATCTGCACCTGCTCGGCTCGCCCGAGCTCAAGCGGATCGGCGCTCCCTGGCGGATGCGGCTCTGCTTCTACGAGGGCATCGTCGGCTACCTCGCCGCCGCCGTGAACATCTTCGTCGCGCCACTGCCGCCGCTGGTGATGATGTTCTGGTACCCGGAGCAGATCCGGCCCTGGCACGTGCTGCCGATGCTCGCGCCGCTCTGGCTATGGCACGTGCTGCTGCCCCGGGTCAGCCGCACCCGCTGGCGGATCGAGGTGATCCGCTCCAATGTGCTGATGAGCGTCGCCGCCGGGGTCGCCTTCTGGCACACCCTGCGCGGGCGCAGCGCGGCCTGGGTGCCGACCGGCGCCGCCGGGTCGGCCGGGTCGGACGCGACGGGGGCCACCGCGCCCGCGGCGCGGAGCAAGTCCCGCTCCGGCGGGATGGCGCGCAAGGTCGTGCTGGTCTCGCTGGCCTGGCTCGGCGGCTCGCTGGGGGCCGCCGCCGTCGGCCTCGGCCTGGCCGTCGCGCAGTACGGATGGGCCCCCAACTGGGGTCTCGGGCTCTACCTCGCGGTGCAGGCGCAGATCGGTCTGCCGCTGATCCGCGACCTCGTCGGCGAGGTGCGCGGCACCGCCCGCCGCGACGACGTCACAGCCGGGCCGAAGGCGCCCCGGTCCGGCATGCTGCCCCGCCGCTGGCCGGAGGGGCTGGCCGCCACCGCCACGCTCGTGCTCACCGCTCTGCTCGCGTCCGGCTGGGTCCGCCCGATGCTGCCCTGGCTGGGTTGAAAGGTCGCCACCGCCCATGTCGTCACCTCCCAAGTCGTCACCTCCCGAGTCGTCACCTCCCGAGTCCTCCTCGTCCCTACCGTCCTCCGCGCCGCCGGCCGTCGTGGCCGAGCTCGCGCCCGACGCCTTCACCATCCCCGGCCAGCGGACCGCCACCGGTCACGCCGGTCGCGGCGGCCGCTTCGGCCGCGTCCTCTCCCGGGGTTCCGATGCCCCGGGCCGGGCGCGGCACTCGGCCGGGTTCCGTCCCGACATCGAGGGCCTGCGCGCGCTCGCCGTGCTCGCCGTCCTCTCCTTCCACGCCGCCGTCCCCGGGCTGGCCGGCGGCTTCGTCGGGGTCGACGTCTTCCTCGTCGTCTCCGGCTACCTGATCACCGGCCTGCTGCTGCGCGAGGCCACCACCACCGGCCGGATCCGGCTCGGCGAGTTCTTCTCCCGCCGGGCCCGCCGGCTGCTGCCCTCGGCCGCGATCGTGCTCGGCGCGGTGGCACTGTTCGGCGCCTGGCTGACGGTGCCGCTGCGCCGGGCCGACCTGGAGTACGACGTGCTCGCGGCGGCGTTCTCGGTCGGCAACTGGCGCTTCGTCGCCCAGCAGACCGACTACCTGGCCGCCGGGCGGGACGAGAGCCCGCTGCTGCACTTCTGGTCGCTGGCCGTGGAGGAGCAGTTCTACCTGGCGTGGGGTCCGCTGCTGGCCCTCACCGCCTATCTGGTGCTGCGGGTGGTGCGGCGCGGCCGGGCGGACGGGCGCGGGCGGGCGGTGCGGCCGGTCGCGGCGGCGCTCGCCGCCGTGCTGACCGTCGGCTCCTTCGCGCTCTCGCTGCGCTGGACGCACGACTCCGTGTCGCTCGCCTACCTCGGAACTCCTTCCAGGGTCTGGCAGTTCGGGGTCGGCGCGCTGCTGGCCCTGCTGCCCTGGCACCTGCTGCGCGGGCCGCGCCCGCTGCGGGCGGCGGTCGGCTGGGGCGGTGCGGCGGCCGTGGTGTGGTGCGTGCTGGCGTACGACAGCAGCACCCCGTACCCGGGCTGGGCCGCGCTGGTGCCGACCCTGGGCACGGCGGCCGTCGTCCTGGCCGGTACGCCGGGACGGGAGGGGAGCGCGGCGTCCGGCTACGGCGTGGACCGCGTCCTCGGCCTGCGCGTCCCGCGCGCGATCGGCCGGCTCTCCTACAACCTCTACCTCTGGCACTGGCCGGTGCTGGTCCTCGTGGGCGCGAAGTTCGGCCCGCTGGACTGGCCGGTGAAGGTGGCGCTGACCGCCGCCGCGGCCCTGCCCGCCGCAGCCGTCATGCGGTGGGTCGAGCAGCCGCTGCGGCACAGCCGCACCGTCTCCGAACTCCCGCGCCGGGGGCTGTCCCTGGGGCTCGCCTCGGTGGTCATCCCGGTGGTGCTGGCGCTGGTCGTCGGCACCGGGACGCTCCGGCTGCTCGGCCCGGCGGCGCCGGTCGACCTCCAGGGGCTGCCGCCCGGTTCGTCGGACGGCACCTCGCTGCTGGTGCGCACCGCGGCCCCGGCCAAGGGCGGTCCGGCGGTGGTGCCGGACGCCGTCCAGGCGCGCAAGGACTTCCCGCCGGACGGTGAGTGCGAGGTCGACCCGGCGGCCACCACCAGCCCCGACTGCCGCTTCGGCGTGGTCGGCAGCCCGGACCGGATCGTGCTGCTCGGCGACTCGCACGCCGGCCAGTGGTTCTCCTCGCTGCTCGCCCTCGCCGCCGAACGGCGCTGGGAGCTGGAGGAGTTGGTCAAGCAGGGCTGCCCGCTGCCGGAACTCTCGGTGGTGAACCCGCAGTTGGGCCGGACCTACCGCGAGTGCGACACCTGGCGGGCGAACGCCCTGACCCGGCTGGCCGAGGGGCCCAAGCCGCGGCTGATCGTGGTCTCCACCCTCAACCGGTACACCGACGACCGCGAGTCGGTGCTCCAGGGCTGGGCGAAGACGCTCGCCCCGCTGCGTGAACTCGGCGTCCCGATCGTCTACTTGCGCGACACCCCGATTCCCGGCACGGACGTGCTGCGTCTCCGGCCACACCGACGACCCGGCGGCCTGCGAGTTCCCGCGCGACAAGGCACTCTGGGCGGACCCGCTCGCGGACGAGATCGCGGCCGGCCGGATACCGGGCGTGCGCGCGGTGTCGGTCAACGACGTCATCTGCCCCGGTAACGGCCGGAGTTGCCCGGCCGTACTGGAACGCATCCTGCTCTACCGCGACGACACGCACCTGACCAATGTCGCCGCCGTCGTGCTGACCCCGCGCCTGGAGCGGGTACTGACGGACGCGGGCGCCCTGCCGCCGCGTGCCGGTGCCGGTGCCGCCGCCCCGGCACCCGACGCGTCCGGCTGGACCCAGCTGCTGCGCGACGACTTCGACGGCCCGGCCGGCAGCCGCCCGTCCGCCGCGAACTGGCAGTACGACCTCGGCACCTGCTACCCGGGCTGCCCGGCCGCGCAGTGGGGGACCGGCGAGGTCGAGACCATGACCGATTCGACCGACAACGTCCGGCTCGACGGCCGGGGCGCGCTGGAGATCGTGCCCACCCGGGCCGCGGACGGCCGCTGGTCCTCCGGCCGGATCGAGTCCCGCCGCGCCGACCTGGCCCCGCCGCCCGGCGGTGTGCTGCGGATCGAGGCCGGGATCGCACTGCCCGACGTCACCGGTCCGGCCGCCGCCGGCTACTGGCCCGCCTTCTGGACCCTCGGCGGTGAGCTGCGCAACGGGTACACCGGCTGGCCGGCCATCGGCGAGCTGGACATCATGGAGCAGGTCAACGGCCGGGACGCGGTCTTCGGCACGATGCACTGCGGCGTGCTGGACGGCGGCCCGTGCCAGGAGCCGCGCGGCCTCGGCTCGGGAGACCAGCCCTGCGGCGCCGAGTGCCGCACCGGCTTCCACCGCTACGCGGTCGAGGTCGACCTGAAGCCGGGCGCCGAGGAGGTCCGCTGGTACCTCGACGGCCGGGAGCACCACCGGGTCACGGCCGCGCAGATGGACCGCGCGACCTGGGACCGGGCCGTCGGCCGGGGGCTGTTCCTCATCCTCAACGTCGCCGTCGGCGGCAACCTCCCGGCCGCCTTCGGCGGCTCCGTCACCCCGGCCACCGAACCGGGGCACCCGATGCGGGTGGACTACGTGTCGGTGGCCTCGAAGCGGTAGCCCGGCCCCGCCCCTCGCCGACGGACACCGGAGCAGCGGAGGCGGAAACGGAAGCGGCCCCGGGCCGGGGAGCAGTGGGCTCCCCGGCCCGGGGCCGTTCCTTCGGTCCGTGCCGTCGACCCGTGCGTCGTCAGTCCGCCGTCGGCCCGCCGCTGCCGCAGGCCGCGGTGTCGACCAGGGCCTGGAAGGTACGGCCGGTGGCCTCGGTGACGTGGTACGGGTTGATCGAGACGACGACCTGCCGCCGCCCCGCGGCGTCGCCCATCACCAGCGTGCCGTAGCCGGCGATGCCGCCGGTGAGGCCCCAGAACTCGCCGCAGGCGGTGGGGTAGCGGCTCAGCCCGAGGCCGTAGGTGATGTCCCCTCCGGTGGCGACCTGCTGCTTCATCGCGGCGAGCTCCGCCGGTCGCAGCAGCCGGCCGTCGAGCAGCGCCGCGTTGAAACGGGCGAGGTCCCGGGTGGTCGAGATGCCGGCCCCGGCCGCGCCGTACGCCGACGGGTTCTGCAGCGTGACATCGGCCGGGCCGCCGGACGGGCGCTCGACGTAGCCGTGGGCGTGCGGCCCGGGGACGACCGGCGAGGTACCGGGCATCGAGGTGCCGCGCAGGCCCAGCGGCCGGACGATCCGGCGCTCGATCTCCTCGTCCCAGCCGCGGCCGGTGACGTGTTCGATGATCATCCCGAGCAGCACGTAGTTGGTGTTGGAGTAGTGCCAGGCCGCGCCGGGGGCGCTGTACGGGGGCTGGGCGGTGGCGATCCGCACCACCTCCACCGGCCGGTAGGTGGTCCAGCGGCCGACCGTCAGCCACCGGTCCAGCGCCTCTTCGCCCTCGGTGGCGAACCTCGGGTCGTCGGTGAAGTTGTAGATCCCGCTGGTGTGGTTCAGGAGCTGGCGCACGGTGATCGCGGCGCCGTTCGGGACGAGCCCGGGCAGGTGGCGTTCGACCGGGTCGTCCAGTCCGATCCGGCGTTCGCCGACGAGTTGGAGCACCACGGTGGCGGCAAAGGTCTTGGTGACGCTGCCGATCCGGAACCGGGCGTCCTCCGGCACCGGTGCGCCGGTCGCCAGGTCCGCGACCCCCGCCGCTCCCCGCCAGGCCGTGCGGCCGTCCTTCCGGACCTCCGCCAGCACCGCCGAGGAGCCGCCCTCCCCGACCACGGCCCGCAGCGCCGCGTCCAGGGCCGCCCGGTCGGCGGCCGGAGCCACCGGTGCGGCCGGCGCGGCGGCCGAGGCGCTCGGCGCGAGCGTCGCCAGCAGCCCCGCGCCGGCCAGGACGGCGACGGCCGCGCGGCGGGCGAACCGGCGCGCCGTGCCGTGGTGCGCGGTGCGGTGGTGCGCGGTGCTGCGGTGCGGCGTGGTGGTGGTCATTCCGGGTCCCCTCCCGATGGTGGCCGGAGCGCTTCCGGCTGCTTCCAGCCTGCTCGCCGCGCGCCTGCGGAACGTCCGCCCGAGGTACCCGTCGCCTCCCCCCACGGAGCCAACCGTCCCCCTCCCCGGGGAGGAGCGGCGGCGCGAGCCGGAGGGCCTGGTCCGGCGGCGGCGCGGTGCCCGCGG